>CAZTLA010000099.1:0-11150 GCA_964614365.1 uncultured Syntrophales bacterium
GATAACTATGGTATGGGCAGCGGGGGGCGTTGACCGGTATCTGGTGATGGTTCATGCCGAGGCGGTAGCCCTGGGAGTCGCCGTAGGAGAAGAGTCTCCCCTGCAGCATCTTGTCGGGCGAAAAACCGATGCCGGGGACGACGTTGGCCGGATTGAAGGCGGCCTGCTCGACCTCGGCGAAATAGTTCTCCGGGTTCTTGTTCAGCTCCAGGACCCCCACCTCGATCAGGGGATAATCCTTGTGGAACCAGACCTTGGTAAGGTCGAAGGGATGATAGGGACAGGCGGCCGCATCCTTTTCCGGCATGATCTGCACCGAGAAGGTCCAGCGGGGGAAGTCTTTCTTCTCGATGCTCTCGTAGAGGCCGCGCTGGTGGCTTTCCCGGTCCTTGGCAACGATTGCCTCTGCCTCCTGGTCGGTCAGGTTCTTGATGCCCTGCTGGGTTTTCAGGTGAAACTTAACCCAGAAGCGCTGATTCTTGGTGTTGATGAAGCTGAAGGTATGGCTGCCGAAACCGTGCATATGTCGGTAGGTGGCGGGAAGGCCCCGGTCGCTCATGACGATGGTGACCTGGTGCAGCGCTTCCGGCAGCGAGGTCCAGAAGTCCCAGTTGTTTTTGGCGCTCCGCATGTTCGTGCGGGGGTCCCTTTTTACGGCGTGGTTGAGGTCGGGGAACTTGAGCGGATCGCGCAGAAAAAATACGGGCGTGTTGTTGCCTACCAGGTCCCAGTTGCCCTCCTCCGTGTAGAACTTCATGGCGAAGCCTCGAATGTCCCGCTCGGCGTCGGCAGCCCCACGCTCTCCGGCGACGGTGGAGAAACGCAGGAAGCAGTCGGTCTTCTTGCCCACCTTGGAGAAGATATTGGCCTTGGTATAGCGGGTTATGTCATGGGTGACGGTAAAGGCGCCGTAGGCGCCCGATCCCTTGGCGTGCATCCTCCGTTCGGGGATTACCTCCCGATCGAAATGGGACATTTTTTCCAGGAACCAGACGTCTTGCAACAGCGCCGGTCCGCGCGGTCCGGCGGTCATGATGTTCTGGTTGTCGACGACGGGGGCGCCGTTCCTGGTGGTCAGTTTCTTTGAATTCTTCATATGAGTCTCCTTTTCTTGTGCTTTTTGGTTTACCATCCCGGTGGATCCATTCCTCTCAGGGTTGACTTACTCGAATGAGGAGACCGGATGCAATGATGAATAATGGTAAGTCGATTGGCAGGTAAAACCTACCGGTCGTTTGGTCTTTTCATCCGGGCTTTTCTTCTTGACACGCAATCGTCATTTCCCTACACTTGACTTGCCAAAAAAGTGAATTCTTGGAAAAACCAAATCGTAACAACAATGAGGAGAATGGAATGAACAAGAAACTCTTTTCCGCCGGACTATCCTTCGTGCTGTGCATGAGTTGCGCGCTCATCGTTTCCGCGGAGGATAAACCCGATGTATTGGTTAAGCAGCGCCAGGCGGCGATGATATTGCAGGGCAAATACTTCGGTCCTCTGCAGGTCATGGCCCAGGGCAAGGTTCCCTATAACGCAGACATAGTCGCACGCAACGCGGCTTATCTGAACGTGTTGGACAAGATGCCCTGGGACGGCTTCACGCCCGGCACCAAAGACGTGAAAAGCCGCGCGCTGCCGGAAGTATTTACGGACTCGGCACAGTTCAAGAAGGCCCAAGAACGGTTGCAGGAGTCAGTCGCCAAACTTGTTGCCCTGAAGGGCGGCAGTGTGGAAACTGCAAAAGACGCGATAATAGAGGTCGGCAAGACTTGCGGCGGCTGTCACGATCAATTCCGCCAGAAGAATTAGCAGGCCGGTTTCTCCAAAACAGCCCCGTTGCGGCGGGGCTATTTGCATTTCTTCGACAACGATATATGATGTCGACTCTTATACGATGGACGCTGCAGGCCGGCATGGTTGCCCTGCTACTGCTGCCGGGAGCGGCGCTCGAAAGCGCATCGGCCCAGAGTGACGCAAAGCACGGTCAATATCTTGCAAAGGCCGGAGGTTGCCTGCCCTGCCACACCGAAGAAAAGAAAAACGCCGTCGCCTTTGCAGGCGGCCGCGCGCTCAAGACACCCTTCGGGACTTTCTTCGGTCCGAATATCACGCCGCATCGGCAAACCGGAATCGGGAGCTGGACGGAGGCCGATTTTATTCGCTCGCTACGCCATGGCAGGCGTCCTGATGGCGCCGATTACTTTCCGGCGTTTCCCTATCCGTCGTTCACGAAGATTGTCGATAAGGACCTGCACGATCTCTGGGCCTACCTGCGCACACTTCCTCCAAGCAATCGGGCCAATCAGCCGCACGAGCTGCGTTTTCCTTTCGGCTGGCGTATTCTCGTCACACCCTGGAAATGGTTTTTCTTCACGTCTGGTCCCATCGTCAAGGTCCAGGGGCTCTCACCGGTCGCCAATCGCGGCGCCTATCTGATCCAGGCCCTCGGCCATTGCGGCGAATGCCACACACCGCGCAATTTCCTCGGCGGCCCGAGGCGGGACCGATTCCTTGCCGGGGGAAAAGGACCCGATGGCAAGGGTATCCCGAATCTGACGCCGACCGGACTCAAGAAGTGGAGCAACCGGGAACTTGAGGATTTTCTGTCGACGGGAGTGACGCCGGACGGCGACGTCTCCTCCGAGACGATGGGGGAGGTGATCCGCAACACCACCAGCCAACTGACGTCCGATGACCTTGTCGCATTGATTGCCTACCTGCGCTCCCTGCCAGCGCTTCCTGACGAACCTCGATGATTGCCCCTGGTTAAGTGGGAGGTGGGGGCAACTGCGTCCACTTTTTACAATGATACGCGCGCCTTTCTCCACAGAGGCCAGGCTCATCTCCGTTTTTGAATAGCAAGATCAACCATTTCCTCTGGCTTAATTGGTGCGTCTCTTACGCCCAGCCATTCAAACAGTATTCTTGCGCAATCTTGTTTTATTAGAACGAATATTCGATGCATGCTTTCATAGGAAACATGAATTGGCTGATCGACAATAAACATGTCTTTCAGTTTCTTCAAGTCTTTGTGTTTTTCGGAACGTATAATGCTCCTTGAATGAAGAATAACGTTTCTCAAGATTCGTAGGTCACCCAATATGTCTGACTGGATTTCCTGTAATCAACGCCCTTTGACGCTGCCAGTTGTGGCCTAATTTCTTCTTCCCAATACGTGAATAGGAATACCAAAACTGCTTGTGAGAGTTGCTGTTCGTTAGAGCCACCTTTAGAATTGGCAGCGATGTAGTCAGTTGCCTGAATTGTACGGTGGTGGATCACGTCTGGTTGTGTGGGATCTTCATAGCTGGCATAAACGACCACACGTTGTCCTTTGTTATCAACATGAGAATCTACGGGCCGATTGATGCGGTGAACTTGACGTTCGATACGTGTGTGATGTCCTGCAAACCCGGCGAGGGCATCCATGTAAACGCCAACTTGCCGATTCACAAAGTCTATGTATTCACGGATCACGTCGTCGAAGGCTTCACCCACAGCGTTCCTTCCCTGCCCTGAATTGATCAAGGCATCCTGCTTTGTCCCTGACTGAATTCATAGCCCAAAGCTCGCGAGCCGATGCATCGCGTGGTAGGGCCTCATTTACCTCCGCACAACTGCTCGACTTCTCGAATCGAAGAACAGGCCATTAACTTGTTCTTGATTGCATCGAGCGGGTGTTGTGACGGGTTACTCTCGTCCGCAAAGATATGTATAGCAGTGGCAAGTTGAGAGACGGACCAATCGGCAATGGTCTTCGTCGGAATCAGCCCGCCGAGAGCAAGCCTCATTATCTTGATGCCAGTCTGGGCACATCTGATCAGCACGCGCTCGCGACTCGCAAGTTTGAGCTGGCAGTAAACGCCGGATTTGTAGGTGATGACTCTGACGGATGGCACTTGTTACCTCTTGGTTCAATCTACAAGATTGAACCAACCAGAGACGCGAAGATAGCATGAAAAAGGGAATTTGGAAAATCAACATTTCAGGAAGCACGACTTGTCCTGCATCACCCGTTGGATCAAACACCAGCCAGCGCAATTTTTTCCTGCAAGTCACGGATTCTTTGCCGGATGTCGTCCGCCTCCAGGATTTCCGTTACGGTGCAGATGAGGAGGGCGTCGTGCGTGGCGACCTCGCCGATGTTTTGCTCCTTAATACCGCCGATGGCGACGAAGGGGATGGGGCAGTTGGCGACAACGTAATCCAGATACTCAAGGCCCACGGGCTCGCCATGCGTTACTCTATTTCCTGAGACAGCCGGGCAACCTCGGCCAACGGCAGCAGGGTGATTTTTTCATGGGCTGGGTAGCGCACCGTTCCCGGATAAATCACCCAAAGATGGTCCAGGGAGAGATCGGCCAGGGCGCTGTGCATGGATTTGGTAACTTTGGGGGCCTCGTTGAATTTGCACTCCACGCCGAACCGTTTAACCCCCGCGAAGAAGAGCAGATCCAGTTCCGCTCCCCCTTGTGTTGCCCAGAAATATGCTTCATGTGTACGCAGGACGGATAAGACCTGCTCAAGGGTGAACCCTTCCCACGATGCCCCAATTCGTGGATGTCCCCACAGTTCGGTCATGCCGGGGATGCTCAGCAGGCTGTGCAACAGGCCGGAATCGCGCAAATAGACTTTGGACGTCTTGACCTGCCGTTTCTTCAGGTTTTCATGCCAAGGCTGCAGTTGTCTGACCATGTAGGTTCCGGTGAGGATGTCCAGATAATTGCGCACCGTCTTGTCCGATAGCCCCATGGAGCGCCCCAGGTCCGAAGCGTTCCATGTCTGTCCGTGGAGATGGGCCAGCATGGTCCAGAAACGACGCATGGCAGTGGAGTGTATGGTTATCCCCAGTTGCGGGATATCACGTTCCAGAAAGGTGCGGATGAATCCCTCGCGCCAGGCCAGGCTATCGGCTTCGCTTTCAGCCAGAAACGAGCGGGGAAAACCACCGCGCAGCCAGAGACGGTCACGCTCTTCAGAGGATATTTCGGCAAGATTGAATCCGGACAGATCAACAAACTCGATCCGGCCGGCAAGGGTTTCCGAAGCCTTTTTGATGAGCTGCGGTGATGCGCTCCCCAGGACAAGATAGCGGGCAGCACGGCCGGGACGATCCACCAGCACCCGTAAAATGCTGTACAACTCGGGGAGAAGCTGGATTTCGTCAATGATCACCAGATCCGAGAGGGAGCCGAGCAGAAATTCCGGGTTCTGGAGTCGCTGCCGGTCAACAGGCGATTCCAGATCAAAATAGTGGCTCTTACGTTCCTGCGCAATCATACGCGCCAGAGTGGTCTTGCCGCACTGACGCGGTCCCAGCAGGGCAGTCACCGGAGAGCGCTGTAACGCAGTGGAAATAGCTTCATTATAGAGGGGGCGGGGTATCATAGGATAACATTATCATGACTATTTCGGAATATCAATCCGAATTTGGTATAAATAAGCCCTGTTTGTTTGTTTGTTTGATAAGGTATTGCTTTTTGACGGGGGAAGTATAAGAAGAATGGAGGAATCGTTTTGATAAGAACTTGCTTCTCGCGTTTATCACGCCCCCCGTTTCATTACTTTGAGCAGTGCCCTGATTTTCCCCTGGATATCGTCCGCCTCCAGGATTTCCGTTACGGTGCAGATAAGACGGGCGCCGTGCGCGGCGACCCCGCCGATGTTCTGCTCCTTGATGCCGCCGATGGCGACGAAGGGGATGGGGCAGTTGGCGACAACGTAATCCAGATACTCAAATCCCACGGGCTCGCAGACGTCGCGCTTGGTGAAGGTCCGGAAGATCGGGCCCACGCCGATGTAATCCGCGCCTTTCGCCAGGGCCTCGCGGGCCTGTTCGGGCGCGTGGGTGGATAGACCGATAATCATATCCCCGCCAACCAGCTTCCTGACTTCTTCGAGGGGAAGATCGTCCTGGCCGATGTGTATGCCGTCGGCCTTGACCATCATGGCGATATCCACGTCATCGTTCACGATGAAGGTAACGCCCGCATCTTCCGTCATCTTCCTGATTTCCCGGCATTCGCGGTACTTGTCCCGCGCGTTCTTTTCCTTTTCCCGGTACTGGATGATCTTCACGCCTGCGCCGATCATTTTCCGGACAACCTGGATATTTGTCCGCCCCTTCGAGAATGCTTCTCCCGTGATGCAGTACAGCCCGCTTGCGGGAATAGATTTCTTCTTTTCTCTCATATGGTGTGCCAGTCCTTGAATATGGGCTGGTAACCCTTTTGCAGAAGCGTTTCCTTCATTTCTCCCACGGTCCGGTGGTCCGATATCTCGAACTGGCTTGTTTGTCTATGGGGCTCAAGCCGGCCGCCCACTTCCGTGGATGACCACGCGGACATCTTCGTCACTCCCAGCGGCAGGATATGATCGCGAAGCACGCTGTCTTCCCGTGTGGAAACGGTTATGCCCGCGCGCGGCAGGAAAATCCGGCTTGCGAGGAGCGCCTGTATGAAGCTGCGATCGTCTACCGTGCTCGCGGGCTGAAAGTTCCCCGCGTGGGGACGAAGCCGCGGGAAGGCAACGCCGACTTCCACGTTCCAGTACTTGTTCTGCAGGTAGTCGGCGTGAATGCCTGCAAAGAACGCTTCCCTGCGCCAGTCTTCCAATCCCAGGAGGGGTCCCACGGTCACCGTTCGCATGCCTGCCACACATCCCCTTTCCGGGGCGTCCAGCCGGCAGTGGAAGTTCTTCTTCGGCCCGGCCGGGTGAACTTTGTCGTATGTCGTTTCGTTGTAAACCTCCTGGTAGATCGTCAGTCCGTCCACGCCGGCAGCCACCAGTTCTCCGTACTCCTCCGCGTCCAAGGGGTAGATCTCCACGGAGATGGAAGAAAAGTATTTCTTCAGGGTCTGCACGCATTCCCGAATGTACGAGGGGGGACTATGTTGCCGGGATTCTCCCGTGAGAATCAGGACATGTTTTAAGTCGGTTTCGGCAATCCGGCGGGCTTCTTCTTCAAGCTCTTGCTGGGTCAGCTTCCTCCGCGCGAAGGCATTCCCCGCATTGAAGCCGCAGTAGGCGCACCAGTTTTCGCAGTAATCGGAGAGGTAAAGGGGGGTGAACAGGAAGATGACTCGTCCGAAGTTGCGCACGGTCAGGCGATGCGCCTTCCGGGCCATCTCTTCCAGATGGTGTCCCGCCGCCGGCGACAGGAGCGTCAGGAAATCTTCCCTGCCGGGCCGCTCACGGGCGAGTGCGGCCATCACCTCTAACGCTGTAGTATTCCGGAAGAAGGTGTCGAAATCGAATTCCCGGTAGCGGGAGAAAATTTCATCGTAGTATCCCATGATGCCACCGCCCCCTATCCCTGTCCCAGGAATCCGGTAAGCGGCGAAGACGCCTCCGCGCGTTCTCTCGTTGGCGCAGGTCCCGCAAGGTATGCCTGTCTGCCCGCTTTTATGCCCAGGTCAAAGGCCGCGGCCATGGCGACGGGATCGCGCGCCGTGGCGATGGCCGTATTCACGAGCACTGCCGCGGCCCCCATTTCCATGGCCTGGGACGCTTCCGAAGGTTTTCCGATTCCTGCATCCACGATAATGGGGAGATCGATCTCGTTAATCAGGATGCGAATCATCTCCCTTGTTTCCAGTCCCCGATTCGTGCCGATGGGCGCACCCAGGGGCATGACCGCTGCCGCGCCCGCATCCTTCAGTCTCTTGGCCGTGATGAGATCAGGGTTTATGTAAGGGAACACGGCGAAACCTTCCCGTGCAAGTATCTCCGTTGCCTTGAGGGTTTCGTCGTTGTCAGGCAGCAGGTATTTGTGATCCGGCACCACTTCTATCTTGACCCAGTTCCCGCATCCGGCGGCCTTGGCAACCCGGGCGATGCGGACCGCCTCTCCGGCGTTCCGGGCTCCCGACGTGTTTGGCATGAGGACGCACTCACGGGGAATGTATTGCAGGACGTTTTCCTGCGATGATTCGAAATCGATCCTGCGCAGGGCCACCGTGACCACCTGGGCGCCCGAACGCCGGATCGCTTCTTCCATGAGACGGTTGTCCGAAAATTTGCCCGTTCCCACGAACAGCCTGTTCTTAAGTTCCTTTCCGCCTACCGTTAATGTGTCCTCCACGCTCCGGCGCCTCCCCCCATAAACCTCAGTATTTCCAGGGTGTCATTCTCCCCGATTGCCGTTTTACGCCAATCTTCCTGCGGAACGATTTCCCGGTTTAATTCTACGACGATCCCCTTCCGATCAATGCCTTTCCCATGCAGGAAACTATCGATATCCATCGACGCCGAAAGGGTTTCTTCTTTTCCATTTACCACGATCTTCACGGTTCTTTCATCCTCATTGATCTTATTGATGGGGTCTTTCGGGAACTTCCAGGAGCGTGTCCCAGTCGAGCGCGGCAAAGGTGCGATGCAGGGAGTGGTCATCGTCCAACTCGGTAAAGGTCAGATCAGGAAAGACCCTGCGGCAGATTCCGTGGGTGTGTTCAAGGGGAAGCAATTCATCGCGACTGCCGTGAAAGACCGTCACGGGGACGAGCAGCCGGCGATCCAGAAAGGGTCCGAATGCCGGCAGGCCTATGGCCGGCGCCAGCAGTATCAGCTTTTTCACCCGTTCTTCCTGCTCACAGGCGAAGATCGCCGCCATAAGACCGCCGTAGCTCGATCCCACCAGTATCAGGTCCGTCCTGTCCGTAAGGAGCGCATTTAACGCCTCCATCCGACCGGCAAGGTCTCCCATGAAATCCTCGATGATCATGCCGGGGTACCGCTTTCGGAAAAATTGTCCCTTCTCTCCCCGGCCGGAACTTTCGAGACCGTGGACGAAGACCCTCGTTGCGTTCATGGTGTGTCCTTCGCAAAGAATGCTTTCGCGTTGATTTCACTATGCCAGTATGTTAAAAATCGCGCAAGAGGAGAATTGATCGTGTCCCATATCGTCCCGTTAAAAGCGCTGAGACCCCGGAGAGAATTTGTTAAGCAGGTGGCGGCCTGTCCCTACGACGTGGTGAGCCTGGAAGAGGCGAGGGAGATCGGCCGCACCAATCTCTTGAGCTTCCTGCATGTGGAAAAATCGGAGATCGATGTGCCGACCTATCCGGATGCCGGCGACGTGTACGGGACGGCAAAGAGGAATTTAAGCGGTCTTGTGGACAGGGGGATGCTGTTCCGGGAAACGAAGAATTGCCTTTACCTCTACCGCCAGCGGATGGGTTCCCATGTGCAAACGGGGATCGTGGCGGGGACAAGCGTCGATGAGTACGAATCGGGGAAAATTAAAAGACACGAGCTCACGAGGACGGACAAGGAAAGAGACCGGATCAGGCACATTGCGGCGGTGGGGGCACAGACGGGGCCGGTGTTCCTTACCTACAAGTCCCGTCCCATCATAGACCGCATCGTGCAGAAAATCGTTGCGGCGACAGCGCCGGAGTACGATTTTACTGCCGATGGCGGGGTCGTCCACACGGTCTGGATCGTGGGCGAGGAACATGATATCGGCGCCGTGCAGGCGGAATTCGCGAAGGTGGGCGCGCTCTATATTGCCGATGGTCACCACCGGGCCGCAGCGGCGGCGGCCGTGGCAAAGATGAAGAGGGCGGAAGCGCCCGGAAACCGCGGCAACGAACCGTATAACCAGACCCTGTCGGTCATTTTTCCCCATGACCAGCTTCGGATCATGGACTACAACCGCGCGGTGAGGGACTTAAACGGATTGGACGTTGCCGGATTCCTGGAGCTGACTGCCGGCCGTTTCCAGGTGGAAGAGAATTTTGCGGAAAGATCGCCCCGGCGGCTCCATGAGTTCGGCATGTACCTGGACGGCAGGTGGTTCAAACTGACGGCGAGGGAAGGCGGGTACGACGGAGGCGATTTCCTCGGAAGCCTCGACGTTTCCATCCTTCAGAATAATCTGCTGAAGCCTGTTCTCGGCATCCAGGACCCGAGGACGGACGGGCGCATTGAGTTCGTCGGCGGCATACGAGGGATGGCGGAGTTGGAGCGGCTGGTGGATTCCCGCGGCTTTGCGGTTGCCTTCTCCCTCTATCCTCCGTCGCTCGACCAGCTTATGACCGTCGCCGATCAGGGCAGGGTCATGCCTCCCAAGTCCACCTGGTTCGAGCCAAAACTCTTAAGCGGCCTCTTCGTTCACCTTCTGGAGTAACGCGATGACCGATCTTGATCTTCTCAAGGATGAGGAAACCGTCGATGATCTGCTGGGGGGCGCCTTAAAGATATTCCAGAAGAAAAAAGGATACCGGTTTTCCCTCGATGCCCTCCTCCTTTCCCATTTTGTAAAAGTGAAAAGCGGCGACCGCGTCCTGGACATGGGCGCCGGCGCCGGCGTGATTGCGCTCATACTGGCGAAGCGCGGGGTTTGCGGAAAGGTGACCGGCATGGATATCCAGGAGGAGATGGTGGAGATGGCGAGGCGCAGCGTCCGCCTCAACGATCTGGAGGACCGGGTCGAATTCCTTCAGGGAGACGTGAAGAATATCAATGCCGCCCTAGAGGCGCAGTCCTTCGATGTGGCGGTCTTCAACCCCCCGTACCGGAAGCTGAAATCAGGCAGAATCAATCCCGACGACCGGAAGGCGACGGCACGGCACGAGATCCGGGGAGGGCTGGGTGATTTTCTTGCCGCAGCCCGCCACGTCCTGAAGGAGGGGGCCCGCGTCTTCACCATATATCCGGCGACACGCATGGTGGAATTGTTCTACCGCATGCGGACGGATCGCCTGGAGCCCAAAAGGGTTCGGATGGTGCATTCGACATGCACTTCCGGGGGGGAATTTGTCCTGGCGGAAGGGGCAAAGGGGGGAGGGGAAGATCTGGAAGTCATGGCGCCGCTCTTCATCTACGGTCCGGACGGCGAATATACCGCCGCCATGATGGACATCTTCAGGGAGCTTTCTTCGTAAAGGAGGGAACGGTGGAACTGGTTCAATCTACTCGACAGATTGAACCAAACAGTAATAGCTCGGTTCAGGCTGCCTGCCTGTGCCGGAAGCACGGCAGACAGGCAATCCTGAACCAGCAACAGGAGATAACAAAAATGAAAAGAACGAGATCCATCATTCAACTCACAAAAATCTGTTGTTGCGTGCTTCCCGTATTTCTTATTCTGTTATTTAGAGCCTGTTGCACAAATATCTTGCAATAGTTTTTTATCATAGTAGCATTGC
>CAZTLA010000100.1:0-11047 GCA_964614365.1 uncultured Syntrophales bacterium
ACGGCGAACGCATGCCCAGCGAAAACGAGCTTCAGGCGGGCAGATACCAGGGGAAGTATGTGGCCGGGATAGCGGCCCGACTTTTTCCGAAAACGTAAGCAAAGGATCGGTCCCGAACGGAACTCGTTTTAACTGCGGCAAGTAGTACGGAAAGGTTAATTCTCTATTCTCTGGGAGGTAAAGCAATGGAACAGAAAAAAATCTACACATCGCCGGCACTGCCTTACGGATATAAAGACTTGGAGCCCCATATCTCCGAGGAGCAGTTAAAAATCCACTTTGAAAAGCACCATCAGGCCTATATCAAAGGCGCCAATACGATCCTGGAAAAACTCGAGAAGTCCCGCGCAGAAAAGATCGATCTGGACATGAAATCCACATTAAAGGAGCTCTCCTTCAACATAGGGGGGCATCTGCTTCATTCCCTGTTCTGGGGCAATTTGGCGCCCGCAGGAAAACAGGGCACGCCGACGGGTATGCTGGCAGAGGTGATAAATGGGGAATTCGGAAGTTTTGAACGCTTTAAAAAAGAATTCACCCAGGCAGCCGCCGGCGTTGAAGGGTCGGGCTGGGCGGCGTTGACCTACTGCAAACAGACACAAAGACCAATCATCATGCAGATCGAAAAACACAACGTAAACGTGTATCCGATGTTCGGAATCGTTTTGGTGCTCGACGTTTTTGAACACGCCTATTACCTCGATTACAAAAACGACCGGGCAAAATTTGTGGAGGCATTCTGGAACATCGTTAACTGGAACGAAGCGGGCAAAAGGTTGGAAAGTCTTCTGCGCTGATAATAAGGCCGATCTTTTTCCTCTCACAGCCTCTCAAAGGGGTGGAATCTGAATGGGACGCATGCGTCCTCGGATAAAATAATATGGACGAACGCCCGTGGTCTTCCGCTGCTCTGTTGATAATAGTATCGGATTAACGGGAGTATGCTATACTTGTTTTCCAGATACGAGGGCAGCCTGACGAGTGGAAATGCGGAAACCGCATTATTCCCGGGAAATTGAATTATGGAAAAGGAATTGCGCATATTGATCGTGGAAGACGTTCCGACGGACGCGGAACTGATAAAGTTTGAACTTACCGAGGCCGGCATACATTTTACCTCACGGTGCGTTGCGGCGAGGGCGGCTTTTCTCAAAGAGCTTGATGAACGTTCTCCCGACATTATCCTTTCCGATTATTCTCTGCCCTCGTTCAGCGGTCCTGCGGCGCTCAAGATTGCCGCGGAACGCTGTCCGGACGTACCGTTCATTTTTGTTTCCGGGGCATTAGGGGAAGAAACGGCCATCGAACTGCTCCAGAAGGGCGCAACCGATTATATCTTAAAAGACCGGCTGTCGCGCCTGTCGCCCGCCGTTCTCAGGGCGCTGCAGGAGGCTCAGGAACGAACCGAACGCAAGACCATGGCAAACGCACTAAAGGATTCCGAAGCACGATATCGCACGATATTTGAAAACACGGGAACGGCGACTATTATCATCGCTGAAGATAGATCGATTATCCTGGCAAACAGGCAATTTGAGCAATTGTCCGGCTACCCGCGATCCAAAATCGAAGGAATAAAGTGCTGGACGGAATTTGTCTTTGAAGATGATCTGGCAACTCTTCAGGGCTCCAAATGGCGGCAGGGAAAAAACTCCAAGAAGGCATCGGAAGGCTTTGAATTCCGGATAGTGAACCTGCGGGGAGACGTAAGGCATGTCTTGGCGACAATCGCGATGATACCGTCAACCACTAGTGCCGTCATGTCCCTGCTTGACATTACGGAACGGAAGACGGCTGAAGAGGCCCTGAAAAAAAGGGAGTTGGAGCTCGAACTGAAATCTCGCAGTCTCGAAGAAACAAATACCGCTTTGAAAGTATTACTGAAACGCATGGATGAGGATAAGACCGTTTTGGAAGAGCAGGTATTGGCCAATGTGAAAAGACTCGTTCTCCCCCATGTGGATAATTTAAAGCGCCTGAATCTGAATGAAAATCAGACGGCCCACGTGGAAATCATTGAGAAGAATTTACATGACGTCGTCGCGCCGTTCCTGCGGAATCTGTCTTCTGCCTATCTCGACCTTACCCCGCGTGAGATCCAGATAGCCAATCTCGTAAAAGAGGGGAAAACCACCAAGGACATAACGGAGCTTCTCAACATATCGGCGACCGCCGTAGACTTCCATCGGAAAAATCTTCGCTCGAAATTCGGCATAAAAAACAAAAAGACGAATCTCAGATCGTATCTCACGTCCCTCTCATAGGCAGCTTCTCCCTACCATTCTCCCTCTATTTAATCCTCATTGTCCGCGTCATCGCGGCCAAGCGGGAGAATCTCATCGAATTCCAGAAGCGCACGGGTCTCGTTGTTGATCCCGATGCCATCCTTTTGTACTGGCCCTCGCGCCTCGACCCCTCGCAAAAAGGCATAGAGCTCCTCGAGGCGATTGCCCACAAGTTCGTCATCGCCCACGGGGACACCCAGATCGCCATCGTCGGAAACGGTGTGGGCAACGACCGCACCCACGAAGAAATATGCGGACGGATCGCCTGCTCGTCCGGAGGCAAGATAACGTACCAGCGCTTTAACGAACCCCTGTCCATGCTGGGTTTTGCCACGGCGAGCGACGTCTTCGGGGCATCCCCCTACGAACCCTGCGGCCAGATCGATCAGGTGGGAAACCTGTTCGGGGCGACCGCAACCAACCGTGACACAGGCGGTTACCATGATAAAATCCGGGAACTGACCGTCGTTGAAGACGGCGCCGCCGGTGACTCCGGCAACGGGTTTCTCTTCCGGGATTATAACGTGGGAGGGCTCTGGTACGGCCCGGAGAAAAGCGCCCAGTTCCATCGGCGTCCCCGGGAAATCAGGGAACGGCACATAAAACGGATCATGAAGGAAACCCGGCGGCAGCACGATCCGGAATTGATGATCGACAAATACATCCAGGCGTACGAACGGCTCAATGGGGGCAAATCGCTGGTTTAGCACTACCCCCCGGTAGGTTCCTCCTGCCATTTGACTGCCATTTAATCCTCATTGCGCTACCTCCGTAGGTGCGATATTTAAGCAGCCACCCCATGAGGTTAGGAGGATGGTGTATGCCGATAAGAACGATCATATGCATGAACTGTGGGATAGAAGGCGAGATAGAAATAATGGGCTTGAAGGGCGATGCTTCGCCTGCAAAGATATTCAGGCATCTGGGACATAATCCCTTTTCCGGTCACATGCATTTCCGGTGCCCTGCCTGCAAGATTGTTCTCCTTGTTGACCCCATGGCCGTTCTGTCGGACGGTACGGGCCCCCTTCCCTCCTGGTGGCCGTCTCAGGAAACGACGGGAAGAGGTCCTATCGCGGATACGCTTCAGAACGGACCCGCATTTCAGGGGATGTTTCCACATTAAAACCAATCAGCCGTCAAGATGATAATCCTCCCCAAGGGAGTGCTGAACAGGGTGGGGAATCCGCAGACGCGCCGCCGGTTTCACCGGATACCGCTCGAAAGGCACCGGCTCCCGGCGCATGTTTACCCCATCCCCTTCTTCCCGGTGTACGACAATCCACTTCAACCATTCCCTATCGTCGCGGTAGGGGTAATCTTCCCGGTAATGGCTATCCCGGCTTTCCGTCCTCTCGAGAGAGGCCAGGAAAACCAACTCGGCCATCAGGATCAGATTCTTGATCTCCCCGGCCTTCACCAATTCATGAACGTCCTGTGCCCTGAGCTGCCCCAGTTCCGAGGCGAGCGCCCGGAGCCTGGCCAGCGCCGTCTTCAGACGCTTCTCGCGCTTGAACATGCTCACGGGGGCCGGAATGGCTATTTGGTGAAATCGGGAAATGGCATCGTCGGGGCTCATGCCCTCAATCCGATGCAGGGGGGCAAAGATGGATTTCTCCAGCGCCTCCAGTTGATCGGGGTCGGGTTCCTGGCCGTCGGCCTCCCTCGCATATCGGGCGGCGTTTTGACCCGCCCGCCAGCCCGCCACATTGCAAAAGGCCAGGTTGACGCCTCCCACCGTGTACGTGCCGTGAACCGAATTGCGGGCCGCGGCCCCGGCGGCAAACAGACCGGGGAGGCTGGAGCGGCAATCCGTATCTATCCGAATCCCGCCCTGGCCGGCGGTGCTTCCGATGGAGAGGACCGGATCGATCAGGAGGGGCTGCTTGCTGATGTCGATCCCCGCCTTTAACAGGGGCTTCATCTGGCTGGAAAGCAGCTTCTTCACCATATCCACCTGCTCCGGAGTAAACGACCGTGTGTCCAGGTAAACCGGGCCCCGCCCCTCGTAATGTTCCTTGGCAAAGGATTGGCACAAAGAGCCTACCCGAGTGCGATTCTTCAAGCTTGAATCGTACTTCCCCACGAACGCTTCTCCCCGTCCGTTGATGAACGTGGCCCCGAAACCTTGCAGCAGGCTGGAGCCCCCGCCGTAGTATTTCCCTTCGTACCGGGCTATTTTGGGAATCGTGCAGAATTCCATACCCATCAAGTCGGCGCCGGCCCGATACCCCATCGCCGGCCCGTCCCCCGTCAGATTGTTGATGTACAGGATCTTGAGTTTGGCATCCATGACCCCCGTGGCGACGACCACTGCCTTGGCGCGGCACACGACAAAATCCCCGTCCTGGGCATGGAAGCCGACGGCGCCGATGACCTTTTCCCGCGTAGGATGCCTTCCATCCGACGTGAGGAGGTCCACCATCATCACCCGGGGAATCACCTCAACGCCGCTCGCGAGCACCTGCTTCTTCATGGCATCCATGAGCCCGTGCCCGTTGCACATGATCATCTTCGTTTTCTTGTGTCCACGGCCGGGGGTGTATCGCAGCCCTCCCCCGTTGTCCCGCTCGAAGGGAACTCCCCAGCCCGCCATCTGTGCAACCCTCTGGGGCTGCTCGAGGAGAAGCGTACGCACCCATTCCTGGTCGTTCAGGTACTCCCCGGCTTCGACAAGTTCGGCCAGCCAGGCATCGAGCTCCCCCGCGGGCGTGGGCGCAAGCATGCTGTTGGTGAACGTGCTGGCGCCGCTTCTCGCCACCACCGCCTTGTCGATCAGAGTCACCCTGTCCGCCGACTCCCTGGCGCTGATGGCGGCCCAGCATCCGGCAAGTCCGCCCCCGATAACGAGAACGTCCGTATCGATCGTCCGTGTACCCATTGTCCCAACCTCCGCTCTATGCCCCCGTCCGCGCCAAAACCTTGGCGTATTCGTCCTGCATCCCCTGTATGGAGGCGATTTCTTTTTCCGAAAACCACCGCTTCAAGTCTATTTTCTCCACCGGATAGTGGGACCGGGTGAATTCTTCCTTCAGGTCAAAGGGCACGGTGGCATCCAGCCCGATCCCTCCTTCGAAGCCTCCTCCCCCCATGCCCGTTCTTTCCAGCGGCTGCATGATGGTCCCTCGTCCGCCCCGGGGGCCCCTGAGGATATCCAGGTCCGGATTGACTCTCGAGGTGATCGCCCACAGCACTTCGTCGGCGTTGTAGATATCCACGTCCTCATCCACGGCCACTACCAATCGCATCCCTGCGGTAGCAGCCAGGGCGGCCGAAAGAATGTTTTTCTGATACCCCTCATCCCAGGGCTTTCTCTTTTTCACCTGGTACACGATGCCTGCCTGGATTTTCAAACCGTGCAAGGTATTCACATCCACCACCAAACCGGGGATAACCCGCTCCGCCACCTCGTAGAGACAGGCCTCTCTGAACGCGGTGATCAAAAACGAACCCTCGTAGGAATGGGCAAGGGGGGTAAAAAAGATGGGCTTATCTTTCCGGTGCGTTATGGCCGTGGCCTTGAACTTGCGGAACCGGTACGATCTCCCCAGGTAGCCGGGCCACTCGGGAAAGAACGGGGCCGTGCCTGCCTCACCCGATTTCTCCGCCTCGTCGCTCTCCCACACCCGCTCCACCTCCAGATACCCTTCAATCACCCATTCCGATTCGGCAATGGCATAGGCATCCACCGTCTTGGCCTTGACGATATCCACGGGGAATCCCTGCAACGCCCCGGCCATGGCAACCTTGTCCGCGCCGACGGGAATAATACTGTGTACGTTCCCTCCTCCGGCCACCATATTGACGGCGGGAGGCGTGCAAATATTGATCGTCATGGGTATCCGTTCGTTCGGATGGTCTATGTAGGCGATGACCCCAAAATGCGTGGGCGGTCCGGACATGATGCTGGCCCAATCCTTGCCGCGGAAGTGCGTTCTGTTGAAAGAGAGATGCGTTCCGCCCCGGAAGTACTTGCCGCCGATGAAATTGTTCGACCCGCCCAGTATGCGCCCGGCGTCCCGTTCCGTGTGTTTGATGATGGGCATGGTGGCCATGACATCAATATCCTTTGTGATGACGACCTCCTGGCACGGCGCCGCGCCGACCACTCGCGGCGGCAGGGGGTTCTTGATGGCCTCCAGGCACTTGAATTTCACCTGCTTGGGGTCTTCCACGCCAAAAATCTTCGCTATCCTTGGCATTGTGGCAAAAACGTTTCCCACGTTCCTTGCATTCGGGTAACCTTTTATGTTCTCAAAGAGCAGAGCCGGACCGCCTTCCGCCGCTTTCTCCATTCCCGAGATTTCGTAAATCGGGTCTATCTCTCCCTTTACCGTCAGCACTTCATGTTCTTCCTTCAGAAACTCCAGGGTTGTCCTCATGCTGCTTATGTCTCTCTTCGCCATCTTCCTACTCCTCCTCACAAATCTTCACCATTCATTTAGTTTTCGTATCGGAAACGGGTCGTCTTTTCACAGAGAACCGAACAGTTCCTTCCACTTTTCCCGGGTCTTCGCCCGCAATTCTTCGCTCACCCGGTTTACCCGGGGATACTGATCCCTCCAGTGAAAGGGCTTGCAGGCATTGATGATCGCGCGGGAATTGGTGAAATTGCCCGCCGCCCGCTTCTCCGGCGTCAACGCGGGATCGAGGGGAGTGCTCCAGCAATCCCGGACAATGTCTATGGCCGTCGCCGGATCGCAGCGGGTCGCCACCGCCCAGAGGACGTCCCCCTCATTGGTGGGATCGATATCGTCATCGACCACGATGATGAAGCGCCCGTGGTAGGCCCCCTCCGGCGAGGACATGGCCGCCGTGGCCGCCTGCTTGGCATGGCCCGCATACCGCTGCTCAATGGATATGACAATAAAGTACCGGGCGCCCCCGCTCCGCATGTGCCAGACCCCCTTGATGCCGGGGATGCCCATGTCTTCCAGATCCTGCCACACGCTCGCCGAGCGAAAGAAGTAGGTGCTGACCCCGGATGCCGGCGGCTTCAGCGGGGGCGCGCCCACGATGATCGGATTGTTCCGGTGCATCACCCGCTTCACCCTGATGACGGGATTCATCTTCTCCCCGGAGGCGTAATAGCCCGGCCACTCCCCGAAGGGACCCTCCGGTCTGGACTCCACCGATGGCGGCGGACATTCCCCTTCGATGGCGATCTCGGCGTTGTAGGGAATGGGGAGACCCGTGTGCTTCCCCTTGATCACCTTGAGGGGCGCACCCGCAAGCCCTCCGACAATATCCAGTTCGGGCGCTCCCCAAGGATAGGCAAGGATGGAAGGAAGCCAGATGAGCGGATGGATTCCGAATACCGCCACAACGGGGCAACTCTTTCCCTGCGCCCAGTAGTTCTCCCGGATCAATCTGCCGTGATGCCCCGGCGAGATATGGCTTCCAAGCGTATTCTTGTCATGAACCTGCAGCCGGTAGGTTCCCGCATTCACCCAGTTGTCGGCAGGGTCGCGCATGATGAGCATGCAGGCCGTGCCCAGGTAGCGCCCGCCGTCGCCCTCGTGCCACCAGGGCGCGGGAAACTTGAGCAGATCAACCTCCCCGCCCTCCTGAACGTTCTCCAGCACCGGTCCGTCGGACACCTCCTCCGGGGCAAGGGGTTTCACCTGGGCAAACTTCTCCTTGACCGCGCGAAGCAGGTCGAGGGTGGGCTGCCCGGCGGGAAAACCGAAGGTTTTATTCACATGTTTGGAGTTGTTTATAAAATTGGTAAGGACCCGACATCCCCGGGGATAACCGTTGATGCCGTCAAAAAGGAGCGCCGGCCCGTCCTTCTCTCCCACAAGTTCCGTGATCGCCCCGATTTCCAGGTTCCAGTCCGCCCCCTCGACCTCCCGGAGTTCCCCGATACTCTTGAGTTCTTCAATGTACTTTCTCAAGTCCATACTCATCCCCCCAGCGACTTCGTAAATTCGAGCTACGAGCAGATTCCCGCAGCGCGCTACCGCGTTTCAGACTTGGCGGATAACCAGTAATTCATCAGTCTTTCCAGATCGGAAAGGGTCGGCGGTCGACGCAACAACTTGCCGCTTTCCCGTCGCAGGTACTCAACCAGACTGCCTAATTCGGCGCCGGTGAGCCCGTTCGTACGCCTGGCCAATTCCTGTTTCATGTCCGCATCGAGGGCATCTGCCGGCTCCAAAGCGCGCAGGAAAATGTCCAGGATCTCGGCCCGCTCCTCCTCGTCCGGAAGCCGAAACGTAATGTTCGTGCCGAATCGGCCCGGCTGCAGCAACGAGGGGTCTACAAGATCGATCCGATTCGTTGCAGCGATCACGACAATGCGGCCGTCATGGTCCAGGTCATCCAGTTCCCTCAGCAACTGATTCACCACGCGCTCGGTCGTGCGGCTTCCCGAATTCAGGGCGCGCACCGGGGCCACGGCATCCAGTTGATCAAAGAAAATAATGCAGGGGGCCAGTTGCCGCGCCAGTTGGAAAACATGGCGGACCGCCTCCTCCGACTCGCCCAGCCATTTGGTAAAAAGCTCCGGACCGCTGATTGCGATGAAATCAACGCCGGACTCTTTCGCCACTGCTTTCGCGAGCAGTGATTTTCCCGTTCCCGAAGGTCCCGACAACATGATGCCGTCATGCAACAGATTCCTCACCGCGTGAGCGTTGCCGCCGGCGCGAAGCGGATTGACCACCAGCTCGATTAATTGCTCTTTGGCTTTGGCAAGTCCGCCCACCGTTTCAAAACCCTTGTCCGGAATCATGACCAGGGCTTCCCGGGAAGCCGACGGCCGGCACCGATTTCGCGCCGCAATGAAATCTGCCCGCTCCACGCGTATCGTCTCCGGATTCACCTGCGCCAAATCACGGCCGGAAGTGAGGTCATGCACATGACCGCGAAGGGCATTCAGGCCGGCTTCCCTGCACAGCTCCATGAGATCGGCCCCGACAAAGCCGTGGCTCTGGCTCGCCAGTTCGGGAAGGCAGGCACGCGCATCTTCGCTCAGAGGCATCTCCCGCGTGTGAATCGCAAGGATCTGTAATCGCCCCGCTTCATTGGGAGGCCCGATGTACAGTTCGTGGTCGAAGCGGCCGGGACGGCGCAAGGCCACGTCAAGCACGTTGATGCGATTGGTCGTGCCCACCACAACCACGCCGTCCACCTTGTTCATCCCGTCCATCAGGGAAAGGAGCTGCGTAACCAACCGCGTATCGGAATGGGAGCCCGTTTCCCCGCGCTTGGGGGCGAGCACATCGATTTCGTCGATAAAAACCACCGAAGGGGCATGATGGGTTGCCTCCCCGAATATCTTCCGTAGATTCCCCTCGCTCTCACCGTACGTGGTGCCGATGATCTCCGGACCGTTGATATAGAAGAACTGGGCGTTCACCTCGTTGGTCATCGCCTTGGCCAGGCGGGTCTTTCCGGTTCCGGGAGGCCCGTAAAAAATCACCCCGTGCGGCGGCTGTATGCCGACCTGCCGGTAAATACCGGGGAATTGCAGCGGCAACTGGAGCAGCTCCTTAACCAGCCGGATTTCCCGGTCCAGTCCGCCCAGATCTTCAAAGGTGATATCGAGCCCCAATTCATCGGAAAAGCCGTCGGGCGCTGCGTCCAGAATCACATCGGTTTTTTCGGTAACCACGGCCGCTGCACCGACTACGTCCAACACCTTGAAGAGCGTGCCGGCCGCAGAATGTCCGAAATGGATAAACAGGATCGTGCCTTTGGCCACGGGAGTCCGATTATGCACCAGCTCCTCTTTCAGATGTTCCTCAAGGTGATGGGAAGAAGCCGGTCCCAGATCAACCGCCGGCTGAAGGCGAACGCTGAGAGCGGAACGTTCCTCTTCCGCACTGATCTCCACCCGCTCGTGCAGACGCGCCTTCAGCGTCTGCCGCTGAAACCGGTCCAGACGGATCAAGCCGGTATTGCGATCAGGATCCTCCGGTGAACCGATGCGCGCCCAGATTTCACGCCAGAAGGTGGCCACGCGAATCAGTTCCCCGACCCCCAGGTTCTCCCGTTCCATCACGGCGGGATCAATCGTCACCAGGGAAGCGCAGCTTGCCGCATATTCCCGATTTGATCGCTCTACGGTAAGTTCAATCATCGTTACTTTTGCTGCCGGTATTCCGGACACGGTTGCAGTT
This sequence comes from uncultured Syntrophales bacterium, assembly GCA_964614365.1. Taxonomy (GTDB): domain Bacteria; phylum Desulfobacterota; class Syntrophia; order Syntrophales; family JACQWR01; genus JACQWR01. The sequence continues at coordinate 10,412 of CAZTLA010000100.1, forward strand.
CCTCAAATCCGGAGTGCCGGCCCACCCCCACCGTGTGCACAAGATTGCGCTCCATCCCGAGGAAAAGCACGGGCTCCGATCCCGTATTCACGTGACGGTACACGACCCCGGTTCGCAGCAGGGGAAGCGTCATCACATCGTTTTCCTTCCAGTCGTAACGGACGCCGTCTACTTCCGTATAGCCCTGCCCCTTCAATATCTTGAAGATGATATCGCCGCCGTGGCGCTGCAAACCGCTGCGGCTCCCCACGGGGATTTCCTGCCGGTAAAACATATTCGTCTGGACCGCGCTGTAGGCGATGCAGGGATGGAGATACCACTGCATTTTCCCATGGGCGTTCAATTCCCAGGGCAACTCGTCCCCGCGGATCAACCACGTTGCCTGATCCTGACGGGCGCGCTGTAAATCGCGCAGTTCGATCAATTTATCAAACATATTGACCGACGCAAGCTGATCGGGATGCGTCACCAGCGAAACCTGCTCGCCGGTAACCGTTTTTTTCCAGTCGGCATACGTCTGTTTTGCGCTGCTCTGCACCGTAGCCCCCCCAGCATTGTCGGGGGTTTCGCTGATCTGGTCGATGGAATTGGCAATGTAGGGCGCGACCAGCAGATCGCGGAAGGCGATCCATCGGC
>CAZTLA010000101.1:0-11018 GCA_964614365.1 uncultured Syntrophales bacterium
ATACGGGTGGCGAACTGAAACCCCAGATGTTCACCAACGTGGAAATCAGGATCGGCCTGGGCAACAGGCTTACCGTTCCCGCGGAGGCCGTGATCGACACGGGGATGAGACAGATCGTTTACGTGGACAAGGGTGAGGGGAATTTCGAACCCCGTCAGGTCATGGTCGGGATCAGGGGGGAGGACGAGGTGGAGATCACAAAGGGGCTCCACGCCGGGGAAAAGGTAGCCTCGGCGGCGAACTTCCTTATTGATTCCGAGGCGCAATTGAAGGGTGTGGCTCCCCTGGGCGCGCATAACCACAAATAAGGGACGGACTATGATTCCGAAGATCATCGAATACAGCGCGCGCAACAAATTCATCGTGTTCCTCCTCGTTATTGCCCTCAGCATCTGGGGATATTGGGCGCTCAAGCACACCCCCCTCGATGCGATTCCCGATCTGAGCGATACGCAGGTCATTATTTATACGGAGTGGGCGGGGAGAAGTCCCGACCTGGTGGAGGACCAGATTACCTATCCCATTACGTCCACCCTGCTTGCCGCCCCCAAGGTCCAGGTTGTGCGCGGCTTCTCCTTTCTGGGGAGCTCCTTCATTTACGTGATTTTCGAGGAAGGCACGGACATCTACTGGGCGCGGAGCCGCGTTCTGGAATACTTGCAGGCGGTGAAGGCCAAGATTCCCGCCGACGTCAATCCCGTCCTGGGGCCCGACGCGACGAGCGTTGGCTGGGGATTTTCCTACGCCCTGGTGGATGAAAAGGGCGGGCACGACCTTTCCCAGCTTCGTTCCATCCAGGATTACAACGTCAAACTGGCCCTCGAGAGCGTCCCCGGCGTTTCCCAGGTCGCCAGCCTCGGCGGCTTCGTGAAGCAGTACCAGATCACGCTCGATCCCAACCGGCTTGCCGCTTTCAACATCCCCATCACGAAGGTCATGGATGCGGTAAAGAAGAGCAATCAGGACGTGGAAGGGAGGGTTCTCGAATTTTCCGGCATCGAGTACATGATCCGGGGCCGGGGCTATATAAAAACCGTCAAAGATCTGGAAAACATTGCCGTCGGAACGAACGGCGCCGGCACCCCCCTGTTCCTCCGGGACGTGGCGAGTGTGCAGCTCGGTCCGGAGATCAGAAGGGGGATTGCCGAGCTGGACGGCAAAGGCGAAGTGGCGGCGGGCATCGTTGTGGTGCGGTTCGGCGAGAACGTCCTCGACGTGATCGAACGGGTCAAGGAACGCATCAAAAACGATATTGCACCCAGCCTCCCCGAGGGGATAAAGATCGTCACCACCTATGATCGTTCCGATCTCATTATGCGGTCCATCGATACCCTGAAAGAGGAAATTATCAAGCTGTCCGTCGCGGTGAGCATCGTCTGCATCGTATTTTTGTTCCACCTGCCAAGCGCGCTCGTGGTCATTCTCACCCTGCCCCTCGCCATCATTATTTCCTTCATCTGCATGTACTATTTGCGGCTTACGTCGAATATCATGAGCTTAAGCGGCATCGCCATCGCCGTCGGCGCCATGGTGGACGCCTCCATCATCATGGTAGAGAATGCCCATAAGAAGCTGGAGGAATGGGAGGCAAAAGGGTCTCCGGGCAGCCGCACCGACGTCATCATCGACGCGGCGAAGGAAGTGGGGCCGTCGCTCTTCTTTGCGCTCCTCGTCATCAGCGTCGGGTTCCTGCCCGTATTCACCCTCGAGGCTCAGGCGGGGAGGCTGTTCAAACCCCTGGCCTACACAAAGACCTTCGCCATGCTCTTTGCCTCATTTCTCGCGCTCACCCTGACGCCCGTGCTCATGACCATCTTCATCCGCGGCAAAATCAGACCGGAGGAGAAGAATCCTCTCAGCGTCGCTCTGCACTGGATTTACGAGCCCGTGGCGATATTTGCCCTGCGGTTTAAAAAGACGGTTATCGTCGCGGCCCTGATGATCATGGCCCTGACTGCCTATCCCTTTTTAAAGCTCGGCTCGGAATTCATGCCGCCCTTGTATGAGGGCACGCTCTTCTATATGCCGGTCACCGTCCCGGCGGCGTCCATCAGCGAGGTTACCCGGCTCCTGCAGCTCCAGGATCGCCTGCTCATGAAGATACCGGAAGTGGCCCAGGTATTCGGGAAGGCGGGCCGCGCCGAAACGGCGACCGACCCCGCGCCGCTCGAGATGTTCGAGACGGTGATCAATTTAAAGCCCGAATCTCAGTGGCGTCCGGGAGTCACCGTGGAGAGTCTGAAAAACGAGATGAACGAGGCCTTGAGCATACCGGGCGTGGCCAATTCCTTTACCATGCCCATCAAGGCGCGCACCGACATGCTCTCCACGGGTATCCGGACGCCCGTGGGGATCAAGATCCTGGGACCCCGCCTGGAGGATATCGAGAAGATCGGTCTCGAACTGGAAACCCTGATTCGTGAGGTGCCCGGGACGCGGAGCGTTTACGCGGAACGGGTGACCACCGGGTATTTTCTCGATTTTACTATCAAGCGCGAGGAAATGGCCCGCTACGGCCTGAACGTCGATGACGTTCAGGAGGTCGTTCAGACCGCCGTGGGGGGGATGAACCTTACCACCACGGTGGAGGGCAGGGAGCGCTATCCGGTGAATGTGCGGTATGCGAGAGAACTCCGGAGCGACGTGGAGAAACTCAAACGGATCCTCGTGCCGGTGATGACTGCTTCGGCCGGGGCGGGGGAATCCATGGGGTCAGGCCGGAGTGTTTCCCCGACGGGTCTGCGTGTTCCCCTGGGCGAACTGGCGGATATCAAGATTGTCAAGGGACCGACGGGGATCAAGAGCGAAGAAGGATCGCTTTCATCCTACGTCTACGTGGATTTTTCCGGCCGGGACGTGGGCGGGTACGTGGCGGACGCGAAGAAAAAAGTTGCCGGCCTCAAGATACCGTCGGGATACCGTCTCGAGTGGAGCGGCGAGTATGAGTATCTGGTAAAGACCCACGAAAGATTGAAGACGGTTATCCCGCTCACGGTGCTGATCATTTTTGTGCTGATCTTCATGAACACGAAGTCCGTGACGAAAACGCTGATCGTTCTTCTGGCGGTTCCTTTTTCTCTCGTGGGCTCCTTCTGGTTTCTCTATCTTCTGAACTACAACATGAGCATTGCCGTGTGGGTAGGCATCATTGCCCTGGCGGGACTGGATGCGGAAACAGGGGTCGTGATGCTTCTCTATCTCGATCTTGCCCATGAGAAGTGGCTCAAGGAAGGCAAACTGAAGAACATCAACGATCTCAGGGAATCGATCATGTACGGCGCCGTGAAGAGGATCAGACCCAAAATCATGACGGTGAGCGTCATCCTGGCCGGGCTGGTTCCCATCATGTTCAGCCATGGCGCCGGCGCCGACGTGATGAAGCGGATTGCCGCGCCCATGATCGGCGGCGTGGTCACCTCCACCATCCTCGAACTGGTCATCTATCCGGCCATCTACATGATCTGGCAGGGAAGAAAACTCGAAAAATGACCGTGCCGCCGGACTAACTGCCATTGCTACTGCTAACAATCTTTTCAACAGGGGGAAGAAACTTGAAAAATAATCGTGCCGCCGGACTCATTCCGGTAATCAGTCTGTTTCTGTTCATTGTTTTCGTTGCCGCTCCCGATGCATTTTCGCAGGCACATGAAGAATCGCCTGCCATGAAGAAACAACCGCAATCCACTTCGCATGGACATGAGGTGTCGCCTGCCATGAAGAAACAACATCAGTCTATGAAGACGGTTGGGAGGCAGTGGCAGGCATTCAGGAAAGCGCTGCAGAGAAAAGACAGACAAGCAGCGGACAAGGCATTGGGGCAAATACTCGAAAGTACCCTTCCTCTGGAGGAATTCACGCTGCATCGGAATGCGGATAAAGGGCAACAGTTTGTCGAGCGGAGCAGGGCGTTCAGGGAAAAGATCGTGAGACTGAAAGATGCCCTGCAAGCAGGGGACGGCAAGCAGACACAGAACCTGGAAAAGGCGGTGGGCGATGACTGCCTTGCCTGCCACATGATGTTCAAATAAACGTGTGCAAAAGCGCTTTTCATGAAATAAGGAGATAAGAATGAAGAAGATTCTGGGAGTGCTGCTTATCGCAGTCATTGGTTTGTCGATGTTTCCCCCCCGCTCTGTTGCTGAACATGGCCACGGAGGGATGATGGGAGCACAACCGCAACAGCAGCCGGCAATGAAGATGGACAGCACGGACGTTTTTGCCGACGGGGTGCAGGTGACGTTCATGATTATGCGCAACGAGATGCACAAGGGGATGCTGGAGAAGATGAAGATGAAAGAAGAGCCTGAGGCGGGAACCACCCATGACATTATGGTGCTGATACGGGACGAGAAGACCGGCAGGGAGCTGACCGGCGCGCGGGTTACCCTGAAAGTCATCGGTCCGGACGAGAACGAGCAGGTCAAGGCGGCCAATTATAAAGAGATGATGAGAACGTACGACACGTATTTTAATTTTGCGGAAAAAGGAAAGTACCAGGTGCTGGCTCTCTTCGAGATCGGCGGACAGAAGAGGGCCATCGGTATTTCCTACGAAATATAGGGCTGTGAAAATGATGGGGCGGGAACAGTGTCTGTTCGTTGTTTGCGCGTTCGCTCCCGATGCCTTTTCGCAGGGTCTTTATGGATTGCATTTCTTCGGCGCCACTTTCCCATTCTTCTCTTCATAAACCTGCACTATCGAGGAAAAGTTGGAAGCATCCCCTGACACGATCACAAATACCTGTCCTTCCATGCAGAAGGAGCTTACGGAATTGGAGCCTTCTCCGGAATAATTCCTGAAGACCTTTTTTTCACGGGACAGGTCTTTATATTCTTTTTCTTTCGTTGAGACGTTTTCCGCGTAACTATGAGGCGCAAACATGGACAACCCGATTATAAGAACGGTATACAATGCCTTTTTCATATCCCTCCTCCTTTATGTTCCGCATTAGGGCCGCCTTTTGACTTCTTGTATGACAAGCGGTCAGTAAATGGTTGCTTATTTCAAGAAATATTTCAATGGGAATATTTCCCGGTCACCAAATTCTGTTGACAGGCAACGGTCGTTTCCCTATATTTGCCGCGGGAAAAGCAGGCGCTTATCAAACACGAGTAAAAGAAGCGTACATGGAAAGACCATACAAGTATGAAAAGTACGTAACCCCCCTCTACAATATCACCGGCAAACTGGTGGATGAGAATGTGGCAGGGGGCAGGGGCGAGAAGATCGCCATCTACTACAAGGACAAAACGTACAGCTACCGGGAGATACAGGCATACATCAACCAGGTGGGCAATGCCCTGCACATCCTGGGGGTGCATCAGGATGAGCGGGTACTGCTCGTCATGAAAGACACCCCGGAAGCGGTGGCAAGTTTTTATGGAAGCATCAAGATCGGCGCTATACCGATTTTCGTTAACACCATGTACACCGCGGATGACTTCCGGTATCTGCTGAATGACAGCCGCGCCCGCACGCTGATAGTCGACGAGGAATTCATAGAAACCGCTGAAGCGTGGCAGGAGAAGCGTCACTACCTGAAAACCACCGTCATTGTGGGCAAGCCCCGCCATGCCAGCCACATATCGTTTCATGACATTGTCGGCCGCTGTTCGGAAAAACTGGACGTCGCTTACACGACGATTGATGATGCGGCGTTCTGGAACTATACCTCCGGAAGCACGGGAGTCCCCAAAGGGGCGGTGCATCTCCAGCACGACATTTTTACCTGTATTGACAATTACGCGGTAGGGGTATTGGGCCTGACCCCGGATGATATCCTCTTCTCGGCGTCAAAGGTCTTTTTTGCCTATGGTTTGGGCAATACCATGTTTTACCCCTTCGGCGTGGGGGCCGCCGCCGTCCTGCTGCCGGATCGTCCTTTTCCGGAAACGATCTTTGAAACCGTCAACAAGTACCGACCCACCGTATTTTTTGGCGTTCCCACCCTGTACGCCAGCATGCTGCAAGTCGCGGACGCGGAAAAAAAGTATGATCTCTCTTCACTGCGCATTTGCACCTCCGCCGGGGAGGCGCTGCCCAAAGAGATATACTTTGCCTGGAAGAAACGGTTCGGCCAGGACATCCTCGACGGCATCGGCTCCACGGAGATCCTCCACATCTTCATCTCGAACCGTCCCGGTGACGTAAAGCCGGGCAGTTCCGGGAAACTGGTCCGGGGATACTCCGCCCGGATTATCGACAATGAGGGAAATGACGTTCCCGAGGGAGAAGTGGGCACGCTGCACATTAAAGGGGAATCGACAGCCGCCTTTTACTGGCGTCACCATGATAAGACGAAATCCTCCATGCTGGGGGAATGGTTCAACACCGGGGACCAATACTACCGGGATGCAGAGGGGTATTACTATTACTGCGGCCGCGGAGACGACATGCTCAAGGTCGGAGGCATTTGGGTTTCCCCGATAGAAGTGGAGGAGGCCCTGCTTGCGCATCCGGCGGTGTTCCAGGCGGCCGTGGTGGCAAAAAATGATGCCAGTAACCTGATCAAGCCCAAGGCATTCGTGGTGTTGAAAAAAGGCTATGAGCCAAGCGAGGCCCTGGGAAAAGAGATACAGTTGTTTGTGAAGCAGAGCATCGCGCCCTACAAATTTCCCCGATGGATCGAGTTCGTTCCGGCCCTCCCCATGACGGAAACGGGGAAAATCCAGCGGTACAAACTCAGGGACCGGTAGAAAGTGGACTGCTTTTCTTTTGATAAACTGCGCAGAGCGATTGCGCATCAGATTGAGGGGGTTTTGATAACGAATAAAAGGGGGGGGATGAAAAAGGCGATGAAAGGGAACCATAGGCGAGGATGCCGGAATTTCTTAACACTTTTCGGAATAGGCATGGGCGCAGCTTTCCTGGGCGGCATGTGTACAACTCCGGCTTCTGCAAAAGACGTTTACCCCGCTGAGCGCATTACGTGGATTATCCCGGTGAAACCGGGCGGCAGTTTTGACATGACGGCCCGTCTGATCGCGCCCTACCTGTCGAAATATCTCAAGGAGACGAAGGGAGCGAAAGGCGGAGGCGTGGTGATCAAGAATGTCACGGAGTCGGGCGGTGCGCGGGCCTATAGCAGCATCTATAACGGCAAACCGGACGGCTATGCCATCGGCTATTTTAATGCCGCCTTCGTGGCTGACAATTTAATGTCCGGAAGCGATATCGATTGCAGCAAGTATACCTTTATCATGAGAACCCATGTTTCCACCCGGGTGATCAATATCCGAAAAAAGAGCTCCTTTAAGACCTGGGCGGAAATGATGGCGGCGGGAAAGGAAAAGGAACTGAAGATCGCCGCCGGAAACTTCGGACGCGGCCATTACATCGCCGGCATCCTGGTGAAGGATGCGACGAAGATGCCGGCCCGTCTTATTCCCTTCCCCGGGTCGGCGGAGAATGCCAATGCCCTCATCCGCGGCGATGTGGATATGTCGATCAATCTGGAAGAATCATCCACGCCGCTCATCGAGTCCGGCGAGTTCGGCGTCCTGACGACTCTGTCAGAAACCAGCATGTATCCTGGCGTCCAGTCCATTGCCCAGTTGGGCTATCCCGAACTGGCGGATCCGCTCCAACTGCAGTTTCTTTTGATTGCCCCGCCGAATCTTCCCAAAGAGGTGTCCGATACATTGATCGGAGCCGCAAAGAAGGTCTTTCAGGATAAAGAGTTTTTAGCGAAGGCGGGAAAAATGGGAATTCACACGAATCCTCTTTACGGCGCCGACGCGGCGCGGGTCGCCAAGGGGGTCTTTAAGTTTTACGAAGAAAAAACTCCGCTTATCGCAAAGTATCTCAAGTAAGGTGGGCAGTGGAATCCAGAATTAGACTGAATGCCGGATCAAGTCCGACATGACATTGCCCTGCTGGTTCAGGCTTGCAGCTTGAACTGAGCTCTTAATGTTTTGCTGCAATCTGCAAGATTGAACCAGCCCCAGTTCCCCACCTGCTTGGTGGGGAACTTCATGGTGAGGGACTGGCTGCGTACTTTGCATTTCAATGGCAGTCGTCACAAACCTCTCCGCGCAGGCCTTCAAACCCCTCTCGTGCGATGATCGGCGCCATGATGAGTGCCGCCACGGGGTCGGCCCACCACCAGCCAAGAAGTGCATTGAGCATAAGCCCTCCCAGAAGGATGGCCGAAAGATAGGCACACAGATCAGTCTGGCGGGAGTCCGCCTTCATCGCACGGCTTCCCAGATTTGCTGCCGACCGGCGTTTTGCGCGGGCGAGGAGCGGCATGATGATGAGCGAGACGACGGATAATCCGATACCGATAAGGCTGGTTTTCGGCGGCTCATGAACAAGGAGATGTCTGATGGCATCGAAAGCGACATACGCCGCGAGGATAAGAAAACTGATGCCCACGAGCTTGAGGGCAATCTTTTCGCGGCTCTCGTCGTGAGCGGGAGAGGATAGTCTCCAAAGGAGAATCAAGCCGGAAAGACTTTCAATAAGTGAATCGACGCCGAAGCCTACCAATGCAATGCTGTCGGCGAACCATCCGGCGCCAATAGCGACACCCGCCTCCACCACATTCCATCCGACGGTAAAGTATTCAAGCATTCGACCATGCCGCAAATGCCCGGTACGTTCAACCGAAGAGCAACAAGAACAACCGTCAGTATCAGTCATACATTCCTCTCATTTTGTTAAAATATAGAAGAATAGCCGCTGCAAAACAAGCCAAAAATTTGAGGAAATTCGGAAGGTAGTAGATTCACTCCCCGATGATCTTGACCAAAACCCTCTTTTTCCTCTTTCCATCAAACTCGCCGTAGAAGATTTGTTCCCAGGGTCCGAAATCGAGTTTGCCCTTCGTGATTGCCCCCACGCATCCCCGCCCATCCTTGCTGGTTCAGGCTTGCAGCCTGAACCGAGCTATTAATGTTTTGGTTCAATCTGCAAAATTGAACCAGCCCCGTTGTCTTCGCCGGTGCGGTTGTGGCGATAGAGGGAGATCGGTTTGTGGGGAGCAAGCCCTTTGCAGCTTGCGGCGAAGGGCTTCAATACGGGGCATATCTTCTGTAATTCTCAGATTATTTCTTTCCATTTAATTAATCTTATTAATTATTCTGCCGATATCCAACGTAGGAGCAAAGCTCCGCAGGCGATTGAACTCCGAACAAATCCGGCGATAATAAATTTTACCTTTATATTCAGCTACTTAATTATGGGCATTGTAAGTATACAAGATCTGAGAACGGACATGGTCCTTGCCGATGATGTGAGAGACTGCCGCAACAGACTTCTTATGAGCAAAGGCACGGTCCTGAATGAAAAGTATCTGAGAATCTGTAAAATGTGGGGCGTCATCGAGGCCGACGTCGAGGGGATATCCGGCGGCGACATTTATGCCTCGGCAGTCGGCAATTTTGATGCAAAGACCATCGCTGCGGCCGAGGAAATCGTTCAAAACCGTTTTTGTCATGCTGACGTGGATCATCCGGCGATCCGGGAATTAGCTCATCTATGCACCTTATGGACCGCAGAGGGCAAAATAATTGATCACCATCAAGTCAGACGTCATCATTGCCCTGAACAGGGCAGCGTTGAGATCAAAAAGAAGCCCTTAAGCATAGATCCAAAAAAATTCATTCGGGATGACACCACGCTCTCAACGCTGCCGGACATCTACCGGCAAATCCTTGTCGCAATTTCGAAACCCAACAGTTCCGCTTACGACATTGAAAATGTCATCAACAAGGATACCAATCTTTCGGCGCGGCTCTTGAAAATCGTCAACAGTGCTTTCTACGGGTATCCCTCCAAAATCGACACCCTGTCCCGCGCCGTAAATATTGTCGGTACGAAGCAATTGAGCACCCTTGCCATCGGAGTCAATATCACGTGCATGTTCAAAAACATATCTTCCGATGTCATCAACATGGAAATGTTTTGGAAGCACAGCATCCTTTGCGGGATATGCGCCAGGATTATTGCCGGTTATAAATATATCCAGAATACGGAACGTATGTTTGTTGCCGGGCTTCTCCACGATATCGGACGCCTGGTTTTATATAATTACCTGCCCCGGGAGTCCCGTCATGCAATCGCGACGGCAACAAAAAACCGCAACCTGCTCTACCGCGTGGAACACGATCTGTTTGATTTCGACCATGCGATCATCGGAGGAGATCTCCTCGAAAAATGGCACATGTCCATGTCCCTTGAGGATACGGTCCGCCATCACCACGCTCCGCAGAAATCAAGGAATCGCATGGAAGCTTCCATAATCCATCTGGCGGATATCATCGCCAATGCGATGGGGATCGGTTCAAGCGGAGAGAGATTTATACCGTCATTGCATCCGGAGGCGTGGACGCAGCTTGGTCTGACGCCGAATATTTTATCGCTGACCATAGAGCAAGCGGATAGACAACTGGAAGACATATTTCACCTGATCTATAACAATGGCCACTAAAAAGAAAAAGAATGCAAACGCGCTCTATCTTGAAGAACGCATCGAATACCTCGAAGAGGTTGAACGATTCGTCGTCGACGCCCTCGAGTTGGCGGCATCCCTCGGCGATTTTCAGATCAACATCAACAAAAATCGTGACATCACGAACATTCTCGAAGAAACACGAGCAAAGGTCCAGGTATTGTTTCCCTTTGAAACGACAGCGTTCTTCCTGGTGGATGAAAGCAGTAACGAATTTATCATGAGGAATAGCGATTCCGTGAACCAGGGTTCCTCCGTTCAGAACGAAGTCGATGCCTTGATACATGACGGTACATTCGCCTGGGCGTTAAGAGAAAGGAGACCGATCATTGCGCTTACCCGGGACCATCAGAAATTTCTCCTCCTTCATGTTATGGCCACGGTGACACGGATTCGCGGTATGTTCGTCGGCGTATTGCGGAAAGATCAGCACAAAATCACGAACGCGTCTTTGTCGCTTCTCTCTATTATCCTGCTCAACAGCGCAAATGCCATAGAGGGCTATGAGTTATACAGGAGGATCAGAGAAATCAATACGAATTTGGAAAGAATCGATAACTACCGG
>CAZTLA010000102.1:0-10926 GCA_964614365.1 uncultured Syntrophales bacterium
CACATAAAATGAGGAAAATCACTATGGAAGCGATGACGGGCTTATTGCAGAGAATGGCATCCTTCGAGACGAGGGGGAAAATCGACAACAGACGCAGAAATTTTTACGTGGAGAAGGAATTTCAGAAACACTTCATCTTCTTCTTCGCGGGGATGATCCTTGTCCTTATCCTTGCTTCGGGAGTTGCCTTCTACAACTTCTTCAGCAACATTATCGAACAAAACATGTATGCGATCCATCCCAAGATCCAAACCGTACGAGAAGCCATAACGCCCAACCTGATCCTGTTCTTTGTGGAGGTAACGCTCCTTGCGCTCATCATTATTTTCCTCACCGCCGACAGGATATTGAACAGAACTTCCAAATCGCTGATGAAATATGAAAAGCTTGCCGAACACCTGGCCAATCTTGACCTCAAGCGAGCCGGCGCCGTGGAGATCGATAGTTTTCAGAACCTCAATAAACAATACCGGATGTTGGTGGAGAAGTATTCCTCCGATGTCATCCTGCTCAAAAAGAACGTCGTCAGAATGGCATTGTTATTGGATCAACTGGAAAGATACGATGATGATGCCGACGCCGATGACGACAGGAAACTCTCCACGATGACCGAACTGATTGAATTAAAGGGAGCCGTTGCGGCAAAGTTGGCTGAATATAAGACTGAGAAGGAATTAGATGCTTGACAGTGTCTGCACAAGGATAACCGCATTTTTTTGCCGGAGCCTGTATTTCCTTGTACTGCTCTCCCTTATTGTCGCCCGCCCGGCTGTTGCCGCCGTGGACCTTGTATGGCCCCCTCCTCCCGATAAGGCGAGGATCCAATTCGCGCGCGTCATTACAAACCCTGCCGACATCGGGATCAAGAAATCTTTCTTCAAGAAGCTCTGGGATTTCCTCGCCGGCGAAGAAGAGGAAGAACTTGTCCGTCCCTTCGGCCTCGCTGTAAAGAATGGCCGGCTTTTCGTCACGGATACGGGCGGACAGAGTCTTCACATTCTGGATTTCGGGGAAGGGAAATATACCCTTGCCTCAAACAAGAAAATCCAGATACTGGCACCGGTGGGTATTGCCGTGACAAAAGGGGGAAAGGCACTGGTCGCCGATTCCCTTCTGAAGAAGATTCTTGTCTTCAACAACAAGGGGGATTTCGAGGGGGAATTTGCCCGCGGATTCGCCTTTCAGAGGCCCACGGCAGTGGCCGTTTCCCCCGTGGACGAAGCGGTCTGGATCGTGGATACGCTTGCGCACCAAATCATCAAATTCAGCTTCTCCGGTGAAAAGCTCATTACCATCGGGAAACGGGGCGTAAAGCACGGGGAATTCAACTATCCTTCGGGCGTGGTCATTGCGAGGGACGGCAGGGTTTTTATTTGCGACACGCTGAACGCACGGGTACAGATTTTTTCTTCCACAGGGAAATTTATTTCCGCCTTCGGCAAACAGGGGGACTCCACCGGCGATTTTTCCCACCCGAAGTCCGTCGCTCTGGACAGCGACGGCAATATCTACGTGGTGGACGGCCTTTTTGACGCCGTACAGATATTTGACGAAAAGGGCAGACTGCTCCTCGTGTTTGGGTTACGGGGCACACGCGAGGGAGAATTCTACGTTCCCGCGTCAATTGTCATCGATGAAAAGGACAATATATATGTATCGGATTCCTATAACAAAAGGGTTCAGCAATTCCGATACATAAAGGAGTCGAAGCAATGAAGCGAAACCTTTGCGCAACGGCCTATTTGTCATTGCGAAGAGGACAGAGGCCACCGAAGCAATCTCATGATTGCCACGGGCTAAAGCCCTTGCAACGACTTCGTCGGATTGCCACGGGGCATAAGTGCCTTCTCAAAAACTTCCCCTCCCCTGGCGGGCGGGGATTAAGGGGAGGGGGTAATGCCGCGGTTTTTCCACCCTCACCCTACCCCTCCCCCCTCAAGGGAGAGGGAATAGAAGTTTCTTCCCTGAATACCGCTGATGCGCAGCATCGAGGTCAAACGCTCGCAATGACGGAATCAAGTTGTGCAACGGGTTCGAAGCGTCTGATCCAGGCATTGACAACCATAACCACGGTGCTGCTCATCTGCACCGCATCCCGTGGGGACATTGCATCCTCCAAGCACAATCTTTCCGTGACCGGCCCCGGAACAATCAAGGCAACAACGGAAACGGAGTTATGCGTTTTTTGTCATATCCCCCATAATGCCAATCCGGCGGCGCCCCTGTGGAACCATTCCACCACCGCCGCCACGTACCAGATGTACACGAGCGATTATCTCACCCGTGCCGGCTATGCGACCCCCTCCGACGTGGGACAGCGTTCCCGTCTCTGTCTTTCCTGTCATGACGGCACCGTGGCCATCGGCTCCGTCTACATGTTGCGGGGACAGTCCCTTTCCTCGCCCATCGCCATGAGCGGAGTTGCTGCCGAAGGGAGAATGCCTACGACGGCGGCGGGCTTCCTGGGCACCGATTTAAGAAATGATCACCCCGTCTCCATAAAGTATGATACGGGCATCACCCTTAATTTCGGTTCCGGCTCCCGTACGATGGAGCTTAAAACGCCCGCTCCTCCCATAAACCCGAAACCTTACCAGGGCGTTAAATTGTACGGTTCCGTGAGCGGGACAATACAGGGATACGTGGAATGCAGCTCCTGCCATGACGCGCATAATGATGCCAACAGCAAGTTCCTTGTTGTTTCCAATGCCGGCGGCGCTCTCTGCACGAGCTGCCACAACAAGACGGGCTGGACGGGAAGCATCCACCAGTCATCGGTACAGGCCATAAACAATCCCGTCGGCGAGACGCAGCCCATACCGGGAACAACGGTTGCCCAGGCCGCTTGCATGGCCTGCCACAAGAGCCACTCCGGTCAAGGTACTCCCTATCTTGCCCGGAAGGCGGAAGAAAATACCTGCTATAACGGTGCCTCTTCCTCCTGTCATGGTTCATCAGGAGCGAAAAACATTTTTTCAGTATTCAATCGAGCAAAAGTCCATCCCGTTGCCACTTCCGGTGTCCATAAAAATCTTGACGTGCTGGATTACACGCAGTTGGGCGCCGGAAACAGACATGCGGAATGTTACGACTGCCATAATCCCCACCAGGCAAAAAACTTGCCCCATCGTACGGCGGCAAGCTCATGGTATCCCGCAACCATTACCAGTACGTCAAATCTCGTTTCCAATTCCGGCGCCCTGACGGGTGCGACGGGCGTAGCGCCCGGCACAGCCGCGATCTGGACGGCAAGGACAACGTTCACCACCAAGAATGCCGCTACGTATGAATATGAGATCTGCTACAAATGCCATTCCTATTATGCAATCCGTAACGCCTCGACGCCTCTTGCCGCGTGGGCAGGTCTTTCGAGCGCCTATATCACCGACCAGGCATGGGAATTCAATCCCGCCAACAAATCCGCGCATCCGATTGAGGTAACCCTGAACAACCAGACAGGGAGTTCCACTCCCAAGCCCCTGGCGGCAAATCAACTCTCGGCGCCCTGGAATACCAATCCCGGTAATCAGACCATGTACTGTTCCGACTGCCACGGCGCCGATAATGAAAACAGCACCGATCCCAATGGTCCGCACGGTTCAAATAACCCTTTCATGTTGAAAGGCCCGAACAAGACCTGGCCGGGATCATTTACGCTGAATAATGCATCTACCGGCGCCGGAACCGCAGCCGGCCTTTTCTGCCTGAATTGTCATCCTATGACGAGCGGTGGCGGTGGCGGCGGTTGGGGTGGCGGCGGTTGGTTGAACAATGTTCACGACAAGGGTGATCATCAGAGTTCGAGTATAACCTGCGTCCGGTGCCACAGCGCCGTACCTCACGGTTCACGGGTGTCGAGATTGATCGCCTACAACAGCCCCGTACCCCCCTGGGGTGCGCCCTATGGCAATCAGGGCTACCTGCGGGGCTTCAAGAAAGCAAGCTCGCCGACGAACTATTCACGGAGCAATTGCTATAGCACCGCTTCAGCCTGTTCCGATCATAATCGCAATGACGGTGGCTATGATCCCTGATGTCTCTTCTTCCGCACTCACTTGAAGGAGCAATAACGTTATCCAGAGAATAAAAAGGTTTTTTATTTCACCAATAGCCATAATCGTTTCGTTTTGCTTACTTCTTGCCGCCTGCCTGGCCGGCGTCCTGATCCCCCAGACCACGAGCAGTACACCTGTCTATTTCGCGGCCTGGCAGGCAAAAAGTCCTTATAGTTATTATCTCGTTACATCACTGCACCTGGACAGGGTATTCACCTCCTACGGATTCCTGCTCCTTATCTTTTTTCTCTTGACCGCCATCAGTATTTCCGTAGGCGGACAGTTGAGAAAGGCGCTGCTTGCCTTTAACGCCGAGGCCTCTTTCAAATTTATCCCCCAGACCGTTATTAAAACCGATATGTTCCCCGCCGCTGCATTAGAGGATGCATTGGGGAAGAAAAGATTTCAGGCACAGAAACACCAGGAAGGGAGCGTCCTGTCTCTGCATTTCTTCCGGAATAGGCGGAACGTTTGGGGGAGCTTCATCTTTCATAGCGGTATCCTCGTAATCATCATCGCCGCCCTCCTGACCTTTGCCTGCCAGAAACGGGGCTTCGTGCAGATCATTGAGGGAGACACCTTTCCCGGTCGGGAAGAAGGCTTCCTCAGCACCGGAAACGGCCTTCTTGCGGGCAGATTCGATCCCGCTTTCGAGATCCACCTGAAACAATTTTTTCATTCCTACTGGGATACGGGCGAATTGAAAGAAGTGAAAAGCGATGTCATCATAGATCGGCGCGGCTTGCCCTTCGAGACAAGCCTTATCAGGGGAACGTCCCTGACCGTTGATGGAGTTGCCATTTACCAGTCCGCCAATTTCGGTTACACGCTGAAAATGTCGCTTCTCACGGAAGAGCATGGAGCGGCAACGATACCAACCTATTTTTCCCTCGACATGGCCCCGGATGGAAAACCTCTTACGGGAAAGAGTGACTTCCCTGATACGAACTACATTTTGGAGATGACCTTTTTCCCTGATCGGGATAGACGTTCCCCTTACCCGGTCAATCCCTATCTTGAGGTAAGATTTACGAAAGAAGAAAGGGAAGTGGGTCGTGCCACCCTGAAACCCGGCGAGGAGGTCCTCGTGGATGGTTCCCGGTTTCGTTTCGAGGAAGTAAGGAACTGGAGCGGCCTGATACTGACGGAAAACAGGTTTATCCCCCTGATATATGCGGGCTTCCTGATGAGTACGGCAGGATTGTTCATGATGTTCTTCTTTGTCCCGCAGGAAATTTTTGTCTCCGCAACTGGAGGAAAAAACGGGGACTTCAGCATTGCCATAGCGGTTAAGACCCGGATGGGAGGCAACGCACTCTTAGCCGACACTATAGGTATTTTGCAGGAATCGCTGGCCGGAGGAACAAAAAAAGGATAAGAAGACATCATGGAAAATACTACGCTACTCAAATACGAAATCATCCTCCACTGGCTGGCATTGTTTCTTTATATCGCCGCGGCCGTCTGCTTTGTCCAGGGGGTCATATTCAAGAAGGAAAAATCTCTCCATGCCGGGACCCTGATCATTATGGCCGGCCTGCTGCCCCATACGCTGGCGCTTCTCGTGAGGTGGTATTATGTCTACCATGGCCCCTACCTTTCGAAATACGAAGTGCTCTCCTCAAATGCCTGGATCACACTGGTCATGTTCCTGTTCTTGTCCCGCATGTATCCGAAGATTCTCTTTACCGGCATGTTTGTAGCGCCATTCTCCTTCCTCCAGATCGCCGCCGGTCTTTTTGCCGGCACGGCCATAAAGAGGTTTCCCGCCAGCTTTAAAAGTCCTTGGCTTGTGGCCCATGTGTTGTTCAACAAGCTGGCCGTGGGGGCTTTTCTAATCGCTATCGCCCTGATGATCTTCACCGTCATGAAAAACAAAGGAAGTAAACGGCAATTTCTCACTCGACTCCCCGATAATGAGGTCCTCGACGAGTATATTTACAAATTTACCGCTTTCGGATTTTGTTTCTGGACCATAACCATTGCGGCAGGCGCCATCTGGGCCCACGAAAGCTGGGGAAGGTACTGGGGATGGGACCCCGTGGAGATTTGGTCGCTGATTACCTGGCTCCTGCTGGGAGGATATCTGCATCTGAGACTGTTTTTCGGCTGGAAAGGACGAAAAGGCATGGCGGTTCTGGCCTTCTGCTATTTCGTGTCGCTCCTGACTGTTTTTTTTCTTCCCTTTCTGGTAAACAGTCTGCACTCGGAATATTTTCGGTAAGAATGGCGGAGAACCTATAGAGTGTCGTTGCGAACCGTAGCCGCGAGCTAAGTGTGGCGGGTGTCAAACAATCTCCTGCTGTTATGAGATCGTCACGCCCTGTCGGGCTCGCGATGACAAGGTGGTCATTGCGAGGAGTGAAACGACGAAGCAATCCGATAAGATTGCCACGGGCTTCGCCCTCGCAATGACAAAAGAGAAAGGACATTCGCAATGATAGAGCTGGAAAAGTACTCGATTTGACTCCTCCCGTCATTGCGAGCCCCGCAGGGGCGTGGCAATCCCAATGTGCTTATGGAAAAACACTATTATGTGTACATGCTGACCAATCAGTACAACACCGTTCTTTACACAGGGATTACCAATGACTTAATGAGAAGAATTTATGAACACAGGGAAAAACTGATAGGCGGTTTTACTAAACGATATAACATCACCAAGTTGGTTTACTATGAACTATACGAAGATGCGGCAAATGCTATTTTAAGAGAGAAACAGATCAAAAGCGGTTCAAGGGAAAGGAAAATCAAGTTGATAGAGATTGAAAATTCTGAATGGAGAGATTTATACGATGAATTGTGATGAGATTGCCACGGGCTTCGGAAGTCCGCCACGCTGCACTCGCGGCTGCGCCTCACCGCAATGACAAGGGTGGTCATTGCGAACGTAGTGAAGCAATCCCATAAGATTGCCACGCTGCCTACGGCAGCTCGCAATGACAAAAAAGAAAAGGCCCTTGCAAAAGGAATAACATGAACATCAAGAAGGTGCTGCTCATAACCCCGCCCTATCACAGCGGCGTTGTCGAATCGGCGGGAAGGTGGCTCAACGTGGGATTCCTCTCCATCGCCGGCAGTTTGAGAAAGTCCGGCTACCAGGTCGAGGTTTACGACGCCATGAGCCTCTTCCACACCCACGAGCAGATCAAAGCAAGAATCGCGGACGCAAAACCCGACGTGGTTGCCTCTACGGCGATTACGGCATCGTATCCCGATGCCTGCGAACTCTTGAAAACCGCAAAAGCCGTCAACCCGGAGATCATCACCATCCTCGGAAACGTGCATCCCACCTTTACCTGGCATGACACCCTGGAAGAAAACGAAGGCGTTATTGATTTCGTCGTCCGGGGCGAAGGGGAAACGACGCTTCCCGAGCTCCTGGACTGCCTGAAGGCAAAGGGAAACCCGGATAAGGTTAAGGGAATCGCTTTCCTGAAAGAGGGCAGGCCCTATGCAACGACGCCGCGGGAATTCATTGCGGATATGGATGCCCTGGCGCCGGCCTGGGACCTGGTCAACTGGAGCGATTATTTTTACCGGCCCAAAGATGACTCGGTGCTTGCCATCGTCAGTTCCTCGAGGGGCTGTAATCAGCAATGCAGTTTCTGCTCACAGCAGCTCTTCTGGAGCAGGACCTGGCGCGCGCGCAGCCCGGAGAAGGTCGTGGAGGAACTCGTCATGCTCCGGCAAAAATACGGCGTCAACGTGGCCATGCTCGCGGACGAAACGCCCACGCTCGACCGGGGACGCTGGAAAAGGATTCTCGATCTGCTCATCGAACGCAGACCGGGGATTGACCTCCTCATGGAAACCCGCGTGGAGGACATCCTCCGTGATGAGGATATCCTCGATAAATACCGGGAGGCGGGTATCGTACACATCTATCTCGGCGTGGAGTCAACAAACCAGGAGATGCTCGACCGATTCAAAAAAAATGTAAAGGTGGAAGAGTCGAAAAAGGCGATTGATCTGGTCAATGCGCAGGATATCGTCTCCGAAACTTCCTTTGTCCTGGGAATGCCCGAGGATACACGGGAAAGCATCGGCCGGACCCTTGAACTGGCGCAATATTACAATCCCGACATGGCCTTTTTCCTGGCCATCGCCCCGTGGCCCTATGCGGACATCTACAGTGAACTGAAGGAGCATATCGAAGAAACGGACTTCCGCCATTACAATCTTGTGGAACCGGTGGTAAAGCCGATTTCCATGAGCAGAAAGGAGCTGGAACGGGAACTGCTGGATACCACGAAAAGGTTTTACATGGGAAAAATGGAGAACTTCTCCCGCATGAGCGCTTATAAACAGGATTTCATGCGTTCCGTCATGCACCTCCTGATCAACCATTCCTACCTGTCCGAGCACATCAAGGCCTCCACGGAAAAGCTCTCCGAATCGGCGCGCCGGCTGATGAATCTCTCTCCCATTCCCTGATTCCCCAAACCGGACTTTTCCGGGGGGAAATACGGTCTTGACACGGGACTCCCCTTCAGGGTATAGGTGCGGCAAAGGTTTCAGGGTTTTCGGCAAGTGGCTTTCCCTGGATGTATAAAACAAACGGGCTCGGGTTTGGGGCCCGATTTTTTTTACCTTTGCAATAAGAACAAAAGGACCATGACATGGACAACCGGAAAGAAATCGACATTCGGCGGACCTTCGGGATCATCAGCCACCCCGACGCGGGCAAGACGACCCTGACGGAGAAGCTTCTGCTCTTCGGCGGCGCCATCAAGACGGCGGGCGCCGTCAAGGCCCGCAAGCTGGCGCGATACACCACCAGCGACTGGATGGCCATGGAGCGGGAGCGCGGCATATCGGTTTCTTCGTCAGTGATGAAATTCAACTACCGCGATTATGAGATAAATCTCCTCGATACGCCGGGACACAAGGACTTCTCCGAGGACACCTATCGCGTGCTTACGGCCGTCGACAGCGCCCTCATGGTTATCGACAGCGGGAAAGGGGTGGAAAGCCAAACCAAGAGGCTCATGGAAGTATGCCGCATGCGCAACACCCCCATTATGACGTTCATCAACAAACTGGATCGGGACGGGCTGGATCCGCTCACGCTGCTCTCCGACATCGAGGACAAGCTGCAGATAGAATGCGCCCCCATGACCTGGCCGATCGGCATGGGAAAGTCTTTCCGCGGGACCTACAATATCTACCGGCGGCAACTGCACCTTTTTTCGCCCACCCACGGCGGCAAGATCCAGGAGGGCATCATCATCGATGATCTGAGCGACCCGCGCCTGGACGAGATTCTCGGCAGCCAGGCGGACGAGCTGAGGAACGGCGTGGAACTCCTGGAGGGCGCCGCCAGCCCCTTCGATCCCGAAGATTACCTGAAGGGAAACCAGACGCCCGTCTTTTTCGGCAGCGCCGTCAACAATTTCGGGGTAAAAGAGATGCTGGACGCCTTTGTGGAACTTGCCCCTCCCCCGCTGGCAAGGCCCACAACCACGCGCCAGGTTTCCCCCTACGAGGATGCCTTTTCCGGCTTCGTTTTTAAGATTCAGGCCAACATGGACCCCGCCCACCGCGATCGCATCGCCTTCGTGCGCATCTGTTCCGGGAAATTCACGCCGGGGATGAAGATGCGGCATCACCGCACCGGCAAAGATATCCAGGTGCATAATGCCATCATCTTCATGGCCCAGGACCGCGCGAACGTGGATGAAGCCTATCCCGGCGATATCATCGGAATCCACAACCACGGTACGATAAAGGTAGGCGATACGTTTACGGAAGGGGAGCCGCTCAGGTTTACGGGAATCCCGAGCTTTGCACCCGAGCATTTCCGCCGGGTGCGGCTAAAGGACCCCCTGAAGACCAAGCAACTGGAAAAGGGGCTGCTCCAACTGGCGGAGGAAGGGGCCGTGCAGTTGTTCCGTCCCCTTGCAAACAGCAGTTACATCCTGGCGGCCGTGGGGGAATTGCAGTTCGAGGTCATCATGGCCCGTCTCAAGGATGAATACGGCGTCCATGCCTTTTACGAAAACGTCAATCTCTATACGGTGCGCTGGATCGACTGCGACAACCGCCGGAAGCTGAAGGAATTCGAGAAGCAGTTCCAGGGCAACGTGGCGGTCGATGCGGAGGGGAACCTTGCCTACCTGGCCGCCAACGAATGGCGGCTCGGCGACACCATGGAGCAATGGCCGGAGATAACGTTCCACAAAACCATCGAACACAGCTGACTGTTTCGTAGTAATCGCCATCATCATGGCGATAACGATTCATAAAATCCCTCCCACCCTCCCTTTTCCAAAGGGAGGAGCAAGGAAGGGGAGATTTTACAAATTACAACTCCATCCATATCTTCTCCATGACTCCATTGAGATTTTTAATAACATCGCGGTCTGAGATCAGCTGTACTTTCAGACCGATGCTTGCCATATAAGAATCCCTTACAGCATCCTCTTCTTCCCCACTACAACTATAATGTTGCCCTCCATCAAGCTCGACAACCAGCTTCGCTTTTGGACAGTAAAAATCAGCTATATAGCTGCCGATAATCTTCTGCCGATAGAATTGACAGTTTTCCAGTTGCTTCCCTTTTATCTTTGACCAGAGCAAACGCTCGGCATCAGTCATATTCTTTCTCAATTCCCTGGAATACTGCTTGAGATTCTTGTTGTAAGTCAACATGGTCAAATCCCCCCTTCTCCCCCTTTCAAACGGAGGGAATAATATTATGGCCGCCCATTGCTCCCTCTTTGCTGACGAGAGCTGCTCCCCTCTTTGGCAAAGAGGGGGGAGGGGAGATTTTCTCAAGAGGGGCAGCAAATCCCTCCTGCCCTCCCTGTTATCGGGCAAGGCGCGTCCAGCTCACGGGGTTCCAGGTGGGGTCCATGTCGGGGATTTT
>CAZTLA010000103.1:0-10557 GCA_964614365.1 uncultured Syntrophales bacterium
CTCCTATCCCTGAAGACGCAAGAACACTAGTCAGAAAGAGTAAGAAAAATGAGTGAAATCCTTTTACAGATAGATGGAAAAGAAGTCAAAGCACGGGAAGGGATGACCGTTTTGGAGGCAGCCCAGGGTGCCGGAATATCAATTCCCACACTATGCCACCACGAGAAATTGGAACCCTATGGGGGTTGTCGAATTTGCATCGTAGAAGTAGACGTTCGCGGCTGGACACAGGTCGTTGTTTCCTGCGTTTACCTGGTCGAAAAAAATTTGGTAGTAAGAACCAGATCGGCGAAAATAGATAGACTCCGCAAAATGATCTTGGAACTCTTGCTGGCTCATGCTCCCGATGCTTTTGAATTGCAGGATTTGGCTAAAGAGTATGGAGCAGACAGGAACCGTTTTGAAAAAGAGGCCTCATTTTGCGTTCATTGTGGTCTCTGTGTAAGATACTGTGCCGAGGTCAGGAAAAAGAACGCTGTAGGGTTTGTTGACAGAGGAACAAGGAAGGAGATATGTTTCATTCCGAAGATAGCCTCGAAGGAGTGCTGGAACTGCAAAGAATGTTTTCCGCTTTGCCCTACAGAGGCACTACAAGCAGCTTACGTTTTAACCGAAGCGCTCGCGTTTCCCTCATCTTCCGTCAAACCAGCGGCAACGGGATAGGCAAGGATTACTACTCTTCCAGGACGACTGCATCAAAATTATTGTTCGCCCGGTGAATCTTGCTACAGAGCCGGTGCATTCTCACCGGCTCTGTAGCAAGGACAAGTCTCTTACTTTTCTGCCGCAGGGCTGTCCGGTTTCTGCTCCATCCCGTACTTGCGCCGCAGGAACTGCTC
Organism: uncultured Syntrophales bacterium; assembly: GCA_964614365.1. GTDB lineage: Bacteria > Desulfobacterota > Syntrophia > Syntrophales > JACQWR01 > JACQWR01. The sequence continues at coordinate 840 of CAZTLA010000103.1, forward strand.
CCCCGTTGCGGGATACAGGGCATACGTAAGAACATCCTCTTCACTTTTCGCCAGGCCACCCAATTTCCTTCTTGCCTCGTCCAGCTCCGGCTCGATATAATCCGCTGGTCTGCCCGTGACGGGAGTCTGTCCTTTCTTGTGCGTTTTCAGCACTTTCTTCTGTACCTCCGAGTCGATGGGTGTCGGCGTCTGCCCATACAGCCCGTAGATCAGGTCCTTGAACTGATTGGTGACCATTTTATATTTCCCGTACAGGACGTTCATGACCGACTGTACCCCCACGATTTGCGAGGTAGGCGTAACCAGGGGAGGGGTGCCCGCTTCCCTGCGGGTAATCGGGATTTCCTCATAGACCTCGGGAAGACGGTCCAGAGCCTTCATCTCCTTCAATTGACTGATTAAATTAGAAATCATCCCCCCGGGGATCTGATGTGCCAGAACGCCTGTATCGATCACGGACAGGGTGTTCGTGGCCAAGTAACCGCTGTACTTCGGGGCAATTTCTTCCAAGTGATTCCCCAGGAGCAGGAGTTTGTGCAGGTCCAGCCCTGTGTCTCGTGCAGTATCCTGCAGGGTCACCACGAGCGGCTCCACGGCCGGCTGCGATGTCCTCAGGGCGAAGGGGGCAAGGCAGGTATCAACGATATCCACCCCCGCCTCTATGGCCTTCAGATAGGTCATGGATGCCATGCCGCTCGTATAGTGCGTGTGCAGATGCAGGGGAACCGTGATGACTTTCTTGAGGGCCGAGATCAGATCATAGGCGTCGTAGGGAGACAAAATTCCCGCCATGTCTTTTACGCAAATAGTGTCGGCGCCCATCGCCTCCAGGTCTTTGCACTTGGAAATGAAGTAGTCCAAGTTATAAACATCCCCTCCGAGACGCCTCTCCGTCAGAGAATAGCATACAGAGGCCTGAACATGCTTCCCGTTGGCTTTGATCCTCTCCACGCAGGGCTGGAAGTTCCTCAAGTCATTTAATGCATCGAATATCCTGAAGATATCGATGCCGATCTCGCAGGCCTTGTCCACAAATGCCTTGGCCACATCATCGGGATAGTTTCGGTAGCCCACGAGATTCTGTCCTCTGAGCAACATGGAGAATGGTGTATTTTTGATGTAGCGCTTCAGAATTTTCGGCCGTTCCCAAGGATCCTCATCGAGAAAGCGATGCATCGTATCGAACGTCGCCCCTCCCCACACTTCCATCGCCCAGAAGCCGACCTCATCCATTTTCTCGGCAATGGGAATCATGTCTTCCGTACGCATCCGTGTCGCGAAAAGGGACTGGTGTCCGTCTCGGAGCGTATTATCCTGAATTTTCAAAGGGTTTTTAACCATATCGTTATCGTTCATACAATTGTTCAATCATAACCTCCCTGCGCCTGGCGCTGAATCTCTACCAGGCGTTTCTTTTAAGAAATTAAGCGCCTTAGCGGGACGAACTATATAAGGTATTGCAATAGCGGATGTCAAGTCAAATCGTGGCGTACAAAGGCATAGGCGACAAACCGGCCATCGTGACTTAAGGTTATATCGATTTCCGCGCGACTTCCCCGGCAATAAACAAGGGGCGGTCCCAGACCGGAGGAAGCGGGAAAGCGCCAGACATCGATTTCCGTGGGCTCGACATGCAAATACGTGGCAAGCCGTTTCTTCGCAGCCTCTCTTACCCTCAGTGATTCATAATCCGCAGTGAGCATTCCCTCCGTGGTTATTTGTTCCACGCCCCAGGCAACATTACGGATACCTACCGGCGATTCCGCAACGCCGATACAGTGGATGTAGTCGCGGTTTACGAATGACGTGATGACGACGGCGCCACAGGGGGTGCTGACAGCGCCCGATATCATTTCTTCCATCGCGCTGTCGTAACTGACTCCGTAGAGCCCCGGAGCAGATGAAACACCGGGGGTACTTTTACTTACAGCCTTATATGCCGCCTCCTTCGCGGCCCACAGGCTCCAGAGCATGGCATCGGGATAGCGGGCATGGGTTATGCGCTCCCGCTCATCCGGAGTGAAAACGCGTCTCATGAAACGGATATTCCCGCTCTTCCCCTGCGCACCGGGATGAGTCAAGTCCACTATGTCGTTGCCGATGTGAGGCAAAATACGTTTCCTCCATGTGCGCCAGATGATTGATGATCATTTCCGCGTAGTAGCGCTGGGCTCTGAGACCGCTCAACTCCGTCCGTTCCGGAGTCAGCACGTCCACCTGTGCGGAAAAATGTTCGCCCCGTTTTGGTATGTTGCTGTAATGGTCCTGGCCATCGCCGCGCAGGTAAATGCACATCACCTTGCAGGTTTCAAAATATTGGACAAACCGTCCCACTCCATAAGATACGTTATCGCGGTTGATCCGTCCGGTGCGAGAACGTCCTCCCTCTGGAAAAATCAGCATTACCTGCCCGCGCGCCAGAAGGTAGATGCATTTTTCCAGAACCATCTTCATCTCTTCGCGATCGCCGCCGCGGCTTACGGGAATGCATTTCACCAGATAGCACAGGATGGTGGAGAGAATGTTCCGCTGAAAATTTGCACGCTCCGGAAGATTCCACGGCAAAAGACGGAACCGGAACATATGGCGGTGCATCGGGGCTATGGCATAGGCCAGGATAACCGAATCGATATTGGTAAGGTGATTCGCACAAATTATCCAGGGACCGTCATGCGCCTTGAAATGCCGTCCGCATTCCTCACGTATCGCTCTCAGGTCTCTCATCCTGTAGCCGAATAGCCGTACGGCAAGATAAACGAGCGGGGCCAGAACAATAACCGCGATCTGGCCCAGAGTGTATTGACAGGACAAAAGAATCTTATCTTTGGCGCCCATGGATCCGCTAACCCAATTTCCCCTTGATGACTTCTACGGCATCGCCTATGGTCCTTATCTTGTCGGCATCCTCATCATCGATCTCGATACCGAACACATCTTCACATTTGATAATGATATCGACGAGACGGGCTGAATTTACTTTCAGATCATTCAGGATATGCGTGTCTTTCGTCGCCTTATCCAAGAGACTTGCATCTTTCGCATAAATCTTGATGATGTTCATAAACTCGTCGTAAATCTTCTTTTCTTCCATTGCATGCTCCTTTTTGAAATTAGTGTAATTTAAGTCTCCCACTTTTTGAATATCAAACAACTATTCACGTCGCCAAAACCGAACCCGGCTTTGGCGATAATTTTTAGGTCAGGATTTTCAATCACTGTATGGGGAACCTTATCTGCAAAGTCCGCGATGTCGGGATGAAGATCCTCGCAGTTCAGGGAAGGATGAATGAACCCCTTATAAAGCTGTAAAATCACGGCAACGCACTCTATGGCGCCTGCCGCGCCAAGACAGTGGCCGATCATGGATTTGGTGGAGTTGATGTACGGGAAATCTTCCGGACCCCGTCCCAACGCCTCCGACCAGTTTTTCACCTCATAGGGGTCGGCAAAGGTGGCCGTGAGATGGCCGTTAATGGCATCTATCGTTCTCGGATCAATGCCGGCCTGGACGACGGCGGTCGTGACGCAGCGCTTCACCCCTTCCGGATTCGGTGCCGTCATGGACCCCCCCTGCCGCTGGCCGCCGCAGTTCACGTACCCACCCAGCACCTCTGCATAGATGCGTGCACCGCGGTCTAAGGCGGTCTGCAGATCTTCGAGAACGATGATGGCCCCTCCCGCTCCCGGCACAAAACCGTTTGCCGAGGCGCTCATGGGACGCGACGCAGCCTCCGGCGTTTCATTATACTTGCGGGCAATAACGCGCATGGCATCAAACCCTGCCCAGATGTAAGGCGATGCGCCTTCGCTCCCCCCGGCGAGGATGCGCTTGGCCAAACCCGATCGGATGCGGATTGCGCCTTCTATGATAGCTTCGTTCCCTGTGCTGCAGGCGGAGGAATTGGAGGTAACCTGGTTTCCCGTTGCCAGCAGCCCGGCGATACGGGCGCTGGTTCCACTGTTCATGACCTGCTCGACAATCCTGCTGCCCATGCGGCGGACCTTCCCCTCATTGACCATGGGCACTACCGTCGTCGCGATAGTATCCATGCCCCCGATCCCGGAACCCACGATGATACCCGTATCCCAGTCAACGCGGTCATCTGCAGCATCAGGCACCTCAAATCCGGCGTCTTTCCAGGCATCGATGGCGGAAACAGAGGCATACCCGATATTGTCATTGATGGACATGAGTTTTTCATGGTCGAAATACTGCTTCCGGACGCCGTCAAAATCGAGGGGAATGCCTCCCACCTGGCATCCGAAACTCAGCTTCTCGAGCTCCGGCACAAACCTGATACCCGATCGCCCCTCCCGCAGGGCAACTTCATAATTTTGAAGCCCGTGGGCGTTCGGAGCAACCACCCCCATTCCCGTGATGACGACTCTATTTGTCATGTAACGTAACCCCCGTACCGGCCAGTAAACCGAAGCAGACCATTTCGCCGCTTTCTCTCTCCATACTGACCTTCGTTTTTAGACTCCCCTTCCGAAAATACACTTTTTCCCCGTGGATAATTACACGCTCCCCGGGAACGACGATCCCGCTGAACTCAACCCCATCCGCAAAGGTAAACAGGGTGGTAAGTTTTGGAGGCCCTTCCACCGCAACGCCGTTTTGTCTCAGGGTAAGATAAAGACCAAGCGCCACAACGCCCGTCTGGGCCATGGTTTCAATAAGAATGACGCCGGGAGTAATGGGCTGGTCGGGAAAATGCCCCCGGTAAAAATACTCGTCCTCGCGAAAACGATAGTCGCCCGTAATATGGTTGTCATCCAGTTCAAGTATTTCATCGATGAAGCGAAAAGGCTTTTGCTGGGGAACACTGCGAAGAATCATTTCCCGCATCTCTCGATCAGCCGCCATAAAGGCCTCCGTTTACGTGGATAACCGTGCCATTAATGTACGTGCCCCGCGAGGCAAGAAAGGCGACCACGTCGGCAACCTCATCGGGAGTTCCCGTGCGCCCCAGAGGAATATTTGCAATAATCTGCTTCTGCACTTTCTCGGGCAGGGTTTCCGTCATGTCCGTGTCAATGAACCCCGGGGCAACGGAATTCACCAGGATGTCCCTCCCCGCAAGTTCCCTGGCCAAGGATTTCGTAAAAGCGTCGAGGGCTGCTTTTTCCATTGTGTAGGGGATTTGGCCGGCGTTCCCCGTGTGCCCCACGACACTGGAAATATTGATGATGCGCCCCTTGTTTTTGCGCAGCATGAACAGACGGATGATTCTCTTGGTGAGGTACCAAATGCCCCGCATGAGCGCCCGTTGCTCATCGAACTGTTCCATCTTCATGGACATGATGTCGCTGTTGATGGACATGCCGGCGTTGTTTACCAGGACATTTATCTCACCTGCCGTCTCCTTTAAGCCGGAAACCATGGCTTCCACCTGTCCGATATCCATCAGGTCGGCTTTCAGTAGAAATCCATCTCCTATATCGGCAAGTATTCGCTGGGCTGCCTCCTCGCTGCCGCGGTAATGGATCCCCACCCGGAATCCTTCGCCGGCAAGCGCGCGGCAGCACGCAGCGCCGATCCCCTTGCCGCCGCCGGTAACGATGGCCACAGGTTTTCCCGTCATGATTCTTCTCTCATTATGCCACCCCGCGAATGGGCAGATCTCTTGGGATAATCAGAATAAACGATCCCGCGAAAAACGCCGGTGCGCGCCTGCCTGACCTCTATGATTAATTCCCCATCAACGAAAACCCGCGCATCCCCTATAACAAGGCTCGCCCCCGATTGCCGGAGTTGTGCAAAGCGCTTCACGTCCACCTCGTAACGGACGCATTTGTTGAACGGGCGGACTTGGCCGTTAAAAAAAACTTCGCCGCAGCCCAATGCCCGTCCGGCTCCCAGCGCGCCCCGCCAGGTACAGTAAAACCCCAGCAGTTGCCACACGGCATCCACGCAGAGACAGCCCGGGTGCACCGGGTCTCCCGGCATATGACACTGGAAATACCAGGCATCGAGTCTCACGTCCTGTTCTGCGATGATGGCGCCCTGCCTCCCCACGCCCGTGATGGACAGGATGCGGTCCACCATGAGAAAGGGCGGAGCCGGCAGACGGGCATCGAAATGCTCCGGTCTGTCGTCCACAAGATTCCCGTAGGAAAAGGCAATCAGGTCTTCCAACCCGAAATGATCGCAGGCCATGAATTCAGAATAGTTCACGACGTCTCCTTAACCTTCAGCATCATGTGTGTCCAGGTAAGGCCGGCTCCTACGAGGATAACCGCCACGTTGTAACCGGGGCGCAATTCGTCCCAGCGCTGGCTGATGACGGCGGGGGCTCCTGAACACCCCGTATTTCCGTAATCCTCCACGTTGTGCCAATGGTTGCCTTCCTGAATCCCGCACCGCTCACAGACGGTGGCAAGCATGCCGCTGTTTGCCTGATGCCCCACGAATTTGAAGTTGTCGCCGTTGCTGGGTGTGGATGATTTCAGCACGCGCAAAGAATCCGTCGTCTTGTGAATCGCGAAGCGCTGCACCGCATTCCCGTCCTGCTGAAAATATCCCATCCGGGGAATGCTCACCTTTTTCCAGGCGGACGGCTTCGAGTCGCAGTAAAAATCCATAAAGGATACCCGGGATGGTACGGTTGAGGAAATGACGGCAGCAGAACTCCCGTCACCGAAAAGGACGGCAATGCTCCGGTCGGCATAGTTGACGCTGCGCGTAAGATTCTCCGGATTGACCACCAGGGTAAACGGCGGCAGTTCCTCCATCCTGAAGCGGGAAAGAACATTGATCTGCATGCCGAAACTCGTGCAGGCCGAATTCAGATCGAAGCAGGGGGCGTCGATTCCCAGTTCCGCCGCTATGGTTGCCGCCTCGGCCGGCGTAAGATTATCGGGGGTGCATCCGCCCGAAACGACTAGTCCGATGTCGCCCGGTTGAATCCCCGCACGGTCAATGGCCATCCTGGCGGCTGCAGCGCCCGTCTGGGCGTTGCTGTACAGCGCAGCCTCAAAGGCCATCCGCTGGTCTTTGTTGTGCGTCATCTTTATATAATCCAGCGGCAGCACGGTGCGGCGGGTGCGGATCCCCACTCTCTCCAGAATCCACTGCTCGTTGGTGCCGATATCAAGGTCTTCCAGAAATTGATTGGTAATAACGTTTTCGGGATAAAAATGACCCAAGCCGTGTAGATATAGCATAATCAGACTAATTCCCGTCCTATAATCATATTCTGGACTTCCCGGACGCCTTCATAGATATCGATGATATGGGCGTCCCGCACCAGTTTTGAAATTTCATACTCGGACATGAACCCATAACCGCCATGCAGGTGGAGTCCTTCGTTGGCGCAGAAGAGTGCCGCTTCCGCGGCCACATTCTTGGCAAGAGAGGCGTATATTCCCTTATCCGGGTCATTTTCCTGGACTTTGACCGCCGCCTTCATCAGCGCCAGCTCCGACAGTTCCGCCTTTTTCCACATCGCGACCAGCGTATCCCGCACCACGGGCAGATCGCAAAGCCTCTGGCCGAACTGCTTGCGCTCCTTCGTGTAGGTCACGGTAACGTCAAAAGCCCTCTTGGCAAGTCCCACACCGATAGCGGCCACCATGGGACGTGCAAAATCAAGGGCGTCCACGATATACCGGAAACCGAGCCTTCTGTCACCAATTATCTGATGGCTTTCCAGGACCACATCTTCGAAGGTTACGGAGGCGGTATTTGATAAGTGCTGGCCGAGCTTGTCCTCCGGTTTGCCGATGAGGATTTTCCCTCCGCCGGGAAGCAGTATCTCTTTGGAGGACGGCAGACAAGAATTCGAATCTTCAGGGAAGACCGGTGGGGCCGGAACAATGACACAGGCCAGGAGCTGACCGGCGGGCTTGCCAACCTTGCAGAACACGGTAAACTGCGAGGCTAAGGAGGCATTGGTGATAAAGCATTTTGCCCCGTTCAAAACGTACTTCCCATCGCCCCGTTTCTGGATGAAGGTTGTCATGGATGAGTTGTCCGACCCGGCGCCGGGCTCCGTGAGGCAGAATGATGCGAGAAGGGGCGAATCGACGAAGGGTTTCAGGAATGTTTCCTTTTGCTCGTCGGTGCCGTGCTGCGCAATAACGGTATTCGCCAAGTCATTGCACATGGCGGAGGTGGAGATGCCGGTATCCCCGTAGGACATTTCCTTAATGATCAAGGCTGCCGAAATCACATCGACCTCATACCCTTTGACTGATTCGGGTATGCTCAAATTCAATATGCCCAGCTCCCAGGCCTTGCCAATGATCGTCCAGGGAAACCCATGCCCCTTGTCCAGATGCAGAACTTGCGGTAGTATCTCGTTTTTAACGAACTTCCTGACCGTATCGACGTACATGCGCTGGTTTTCCGTAAGGTTGAAATCCATAAATCACACTCCTATAAATCCTGTTTATGATTAGTTGCTTTCCGACTTGAATGTCCGCTCGGCGGCGGACAGAGAGGTGACCGCCAGGCAGTTTACGCCGACGGTCTTGAAGAAATCCTTTAGGGGGCGGCCCGGTCCGACCTCATAAATGCTGTCCGCCCGTGAGGCAATATTTCTCATATTTTCATTCCACCGGACGGTGTTACTGAGCTGGAATACAAGGTTTTTTACAATTTCTCCGGCATCGGGAGAATGAAATCCCCCGGTAAAATTGGACGTTACCCGTTCGGCACTTTCTGCCACAAGGTCATTCCCCGACGACAGCAGGGTTGCCTTGAAGGGCTCTTCGATAGGCTTCATGAAATGGCTATGGAAGGGGGCGCTAACTTTGAGCGGCACAAAACGGAAATTCTTATCGCTTGCCAGTTTTACCTGGAAACGTTTTTCTGCTTCAGGTATAGCGTCCAACTGACCGCTGATCACCACTTGGTGGGCGGAATTAATGTTTGCCACATCCAAGGGTAGCCCGCCAATAGTCTCGCGTACCAGCTCTGTATTAAGGTTTTCCGAGATAACGGCCGCCATCCCCCCGACACCCACCGGCACCGCGCTTTGCATGAGTTGGCCACGGGTCTCAACGCAGCGCAGGGCACACGACAGTGGTAAAACGTTAGCTGCTACCAGCGCAGTAAATTCGCCCAAACTGTGCCCGCCAAAAAAACCGGGTAAAAAGTCGTAGTGAAATTGCAGGGCGCGCAGCATGGCAATTTCCGTGGTCAGGATGCATGGTTGTGTATATTCCGTGAGATTCAATCTCTCGTCATCGCCAAAACACATGGCTGCCACATCCCAGCCCAGCGTGTCGGATGCTTCCTCGTACGTTGCGCGACTGACCTTTATGCTGTCATAAAAGTCCTTCCCCATTCCGCCGCGCTGGGCTCCCTGACCGGGAAAAACCACCGCAATATTATTCCGATTCATCATCCTGCAACCTCCCGACTGCGCTTCCGGTGATTTGCTGTTTAACTTTGCAGCCCACGCTTGCAGCGAACGTGCAAGCACAACTTATACCAACAGTGCGCTTCCTGGAGACGCTATCATGCAACATACTATAATTGATAATAAAGATGCAAGCACCTTTGCTGCTCTTTTCAAAAAAACGGCGGCAATCACCCCTCAATAAGTGCGTAACCAGGGTTACAGTGTGAAGTGCCTTACGCACTGAAATTCCGTGCGCCTGAGGTTATTCCCACCGCCACCCCTCTTTCACACAGGTTTCGAAGCGATGTCTCTTCCAGTTGCCTCATAAATAACTGTTACCGAAGGGGGGAGTTTGGGGTGATCGTTGC
>CAZTLA010000104.1:0-10147 GCA_964614365.1 uncultured Syntrophales bacterium
CCTCTGTTTCTTCCAGAGAATTCTCCATTTCTTTCAGTACTTCTTTAATGTCCGCTTCGGTCAGCGTGAGGCTTTCAAAGGCGGCGGCATTGATTACCGGCAGGGAATAATCGCCGGCAAAGCCGACTCCCCGCGCGCGGACAAGAATATCAGAAAGATGTACAATAGCCGTTTCCGTCGGCGCAAGGCGGGAAAGCTGGGGGCGGTGATGGTTTTCTATGACTTCCACAAGATTACGGGGGAAATGCCATTTTTCCGCGAGCCATCCGCCTACGTTGGCATGACTCTCGGCAAAATGTTTTTTTTCCGCTTCGGATATGATCAGGTTCAGAACTTGGGCATCCTTGATTGCCGCCTCATATTCCCGGGGATATTCGAGGATCAGGATAACCTTACCTATATCGTGAAGCAGTCCCGCTACGGAAACTTCATCGGGCTCTTTCAAGCCCTTTCTTACGGCAATCAGCCGCGCTACGGCAGCGCATCCCACGGAATGATCCCAGAGACCGCGCATGGACGTCTGCATTATTTCAAACACGGAAACACCCAGAAGCAATCCCTTCACCACATTAAGCCCCAGAAGCATAATTGCATGGGACACCGAGGATATCCGGCCGGGAAAACCGTAGATTGCCGAATTGACCATCTTCAGGACTTTTGTCGTTAGAGCAGGATCGCTGGCCACGAAACGGCTGATTTCGTCAAGGGTTATTTTGGGCTTTTCGATAAGTACGGAAAGACGTCTTAACGTCGAGGGAATCGTAGGAAGCGCATTGATGTTCTCCACTTTACCGCGCAAGTTTTTTATATCAATCATACAGGCCTTCGATGTGCTCTTGAACAATTTTTTTCAGCATGCCCATGTGAGGCTTGTTTTCCACATCCTTAAACCGGGCATCCAGTTGCGCCAGCATTTCTTCTTTGGGCGCCGCCTGCGTCGCTACGCCCTCAATGAATACGGTGGTGATGTTCATGTCATGGATTCTCTCAATCCGCGTTTCGTTGAGTTCCGTACCTTCGCCAAGGAGCACGATGCCGCTCGCAGCGAATACGGGCTTCGCCAGCTTCATCCCGGCTTCAAGCTTGTCCACTGACATCTTCCGCATACTCTTATCCTTTCTTCCCGGAACTCAGCACTTCCCCAATGAGCGGTTGATGATACAACAGCTTTCGGGCTCATTCAAGCTAAAAAAGGGGAAATGTCATAATCAGTAGTGGATTTCAGCGGCAATCAGCGTTATTATGGCCGTCAAAAAAAGATTGAAAAAGAACTTCAAAAAATGGCGGCAATCAAGGCAAGAGACGCCATGACCCCTGATCCCATTACCGTTGGTCCGGAAACGGCTCTTGAAGATATCGCCACAACAATGGTAAAGAACAACATACATGAATTTGGTGAACGATATGGAAGAAGCAGTTGCAACGCCCAGGAAAACTCTTTCCGTCATCGACGGCATTGCCCTTATTGTGGGAGTGGTCGTGGGAACGGGTATTTTTAAAACACCTTCCCTCATTGCCGCCAACACGGGAGATGCTCTTACTTTTTTTCTGGCCTGGTTTCTGGGAGGAGCAGTTTCCCTGATCGGCGCCCTGTGCTATGCGGAACTGGCGGTAGCGTATCCCCACAGCGGCGGTGATTACCACTACCTTTCGCGCGCGTTCGGTCGGGATGTGGCATTTCTCTTCGGATGGGCGCGGATGACCGTCATTCAACCCGGCTCCATTGCCATGCTGGCCTTCGTATTCGGCGACTACCTTTCTCAACTCCTGCCGTCGTTTCTTGGACCTTCGCCCTGTGCGATTCTGGCGGTCGTCATCATGACCGCCCTGAATATAATGGGCACACGGCAGGGAACACGGATGCAGAACGTTCTCACGGCAGCAAAGGTCATCGGCCTGGTTGCCGTGCTGGTTGCAGGGACCGCTTTCGCCCCACCCTTACCCACGGTCGCCGGGACCGCTCCTCATGCCGATGGTTCTTTCGGCCTGGCCATGGTTTTCGTTCTCCTGACGTTCGGCGGCTGGAACGAGGCGGCATATATCTCCGCCGAACTGCGGACGGGAAAAAGAACCATGGTCCACGTGCTGCTGGGGGGAATTGCAGCCATAACGGTGATCTATCTTCTTGCCGGATTCGCGTACCTCGCGGGCTTGGGGCTGAATGCCATGAGCCGTTCAGAGGTGGTGGCCGCTGACCTGATGCGGAAGGTCATGGGCGAGGGAGGGGCGGGCTTTGTCAGTTTTCTTATCGCCGTCTCCGCTCTGGGAGCGATAAATGCGACCATCTTTACCGGAGCCCGCACCACCTACGCCCTTGGACGGGACTTTTCCCTGTTCGGCGCCCTTGGCCGTTGGCGGGAAAGAACGAATACGCCCGCCAATGCCCTTCTGCTCCAGGGGGCCATCGCCACGGCCCTGGTGCTGCTGGGCGCCCTGACGCGCAAAGGGTTCGTTACGATGGTGGAATTCACCGCTCCCCTGTTCTGGCTGTTCTTTCTTCTTACGGGTGCGTCCCTTATGGTATTGCGCCGTCGGGAACCGGAGACGCCGCGCCCCTTTACGGTTCCCCTGTATCCCCTGATTCCGCTGGCATTCTGTGCAACCTGCGCCTACATGCTCCGGGCCAGTATTGCCTATACGGGCATCGGGGCGCTTGCTGGTCTGGTCGTGTTTTTCATCGGGGCATTGTTTCTGGTTCCGGCGCGGGCCAAACAAAAAAACAAATAATGCCAGAGATGCCCGGATCCTGGCAGACATTATCCACAGGAGGAAACAATTATGCGCGTACCGCGAATAAGGCATTCCATTGCATTGGCACTGCTTCTGGGCATTCTCTGCGCCGGCGGTTTCGCTTTCGCCGAGGGCGATCCGGATATCTTTTACGTGCCCACTCCCCAGTACGTCGTCAATGAAATGCTGGAAATCGCCGGAACGAACAAAGACGATCTCGTCTACGATCTTGGTTGCGGGGACGGACGTTTTGTCATTACGGCCGCAAAAAAATACGGGGCCCGTGGAATAGGCATCGATATCGATCCGGAACGCATTCAGGAAAGCGCGGCCAACGCGCGACGCTCCGGCGTTGCCGACCGGGTAAAATTTATCGAGGCGGATCTTTTCAAAACTGACTTCCGCCAGGCAACCATTGTGGCTCTCTATCTTCTGCCTGATTTGAATCTCCGGCTGCGACCGACATTATTCAAGGAACTGAAACCGGGGACCCGCATCGTGTCACACGACTTCGACATGAACGACTGGGAACCCGATGTGAAGGGAAAACTGGGCAAGAGCCTATACTACTTGTGGATTTTACCGGCGGATGTGGCAGGCACATGGAACGTAACGTTGCCTTTACGGACGGGACCGGAGATGAACTTTACGCTGCAGGTGAGTCAGAGATTTCAGGAACTCATGGGCCATGCCGTTTCCGAAGGGATGGCAATCGAGATGTCCGATCTCAAGATCAAGGGCGACCTGTTGAGCTTTTTCTTAAGCAGGAGAATCAATCAATGGAGAGTGGACATGCATTTCAGGGGACAGGTCCAGGGGGACACCCTCTCCGGCAGCGCACAGGTTGAAGGAGGCCCCTTCGAAGGCCTGTATAACTGGACTGCGGTAAGAAGTAAATGAATTCCCCTCGACTCCGAACCTCGGGACAATACCAACGACGGAGGATCAGGGCCTCCGTCTTGCCATCCAGTTGTAATTCCCCGCATCCGGACCCCCGTGGATTTCCAGATTGCCCTCGATGGCGTCACCGCTTACACGGCCGTTGAACCAGAGCGTTGACGTTTCCTGATCGGCAGCGTCTCGAACCGTGAAGCTCAGATGATCACCGGTCAACCGGGCATCGGCAATGGGAAGTCCGCGCCCGCCCACGTTCATTTCACCGCCCACTTCCTGGAATTTTTGCGCGAGATGCAGGGCATAGTTCCGTTTCCCCGTTGGGGCGATAATGGTCCAGCGCCATGTTCCCGAAACAGCCGCGGGGATGATCCAGTAGTAAAAAGGAGCGTCACGAACATACGTCGCATCGGGATATTCGTGCGTCACCTTATGCACCCGCCCGATGTTATCCGGTTTCCAGTCGCCCATGTTGAAGTCGTGCGACACGATGCGGGCGCCTGCTTTGAGTTCGCGAAAAAACTTCGGACGCAACCGCACGTTCAACTCCGGGGTCAAATAGAGACTGACGACGGTCGCTTTGCTCAGGTCGGTCCGGAAGAAGTCTCCTTCCATAAATTTGACGCGACCGGCGACTCCTCCTCGTTGTGCATTCGTGTTGCTGAGCCTGATAAGGGCCGGGTCAATATCCACGCCCACGCCGCAGGCGCCGAACATCTTTGCGGCAGTGATAACAATGCGGCCGTCCCCGCAACCGAGATCGTAAACGACATCGTCCCTGGTTACCCCCGCCATCCTGAGCATTGCTATCACGACCGGCTGCGGAGTCGGCACAAATTCCACATCCGTTTCCCGTTTCTGCGTGCATCCGGCTGCCCAACAAAGGAACATGCTCGTCGCCAGGATTATCGACCATACTGTTCGTCGAATCTTCATTTGTTTTCCCTCAGGGGAGCATTGATCCCGTACAGCTTCAATTTGTTTTGCAGGGTGCGGCGGTTGATGCCCAGGATTTCCGCCGTCCTTGTACGGTTGCCGCCCGTCTCCTCGATCGTTTTCACGATCAGCGCTTTTTCCATCTCCTCGAGGCTGACCCCATAGGGAAAGTCAAATCCATCCGCTCCGCCCTCAGGCTTCAGCATCTGGATTTGCGGGGGCAAATCGGCCGGGACGACAACATCATCTCTGGCCATGATCACGGCCCGCTCGATGCAGTTTTCCAGTTCGCGAACATTTCCGGGCCATTCGTAACGCACCAGCAAGTCCATGGCCTTGCCCGAAACGGCCTTCAGCGGTTTCCGATTCTTCTCGCGGTAGACGGTCAAAAAATGCTCCGCCAAAAGGGGAATATCTTCCTTCCGTTCCCGAAGCGGCGGCACCAGGAGGGGAACCACGTTCAGGCGGTAGAAAAGGTCCTCCCGGAAACGGCTGTTCCTGACCTCCGCTTCGAGGTCGCGGTTCGTGGCGGCGATAACACGGATATCCACCTTAACGGTGCGGGCGCTCCCCAGCGGCTCGAACTCCTTTTCCTGCAGCACCCGCAGGAGTTTTGTCTGCACCGACGGACTTATCTCCCCCACCTCGTCGAGGAAGATCGTCCCCCCATGGGCAAGCTGAAACCGCCCCTCGCGCCGTGTTACGGCGCCGGTAAAGGCGCCCTTCTCATGCCCGAACAGTTCGCTCTCCAGGAGCGTCTCCGGCAGCGCGGCACAGGAAACCTTGACGAAAGGACGGCCTGCACGGGGGCTGTTCTGATGAATGGCATTTGCGACCACCTCCTTGCCGGTCCCGCTTTCTCCCATGATGAGCACCGTGGCGTCGGAGGGCGCCACGAGGGAAAGCGTACCGAGAAGACCCTTCATCTTCACGCTCCCGGCGATAATGCGGGATAAATCGAAGCGGTCGCCCAGGCGCTCTTTGAGCACCATGTTCTCCTCGCGGAGATGGTAATGCTCCAGCGCCTTTTCCATGAGTATCTTCAGTTCCTCGATGTCGAGCGGCTTGGTGAGATAATCAAAGGCGCCCGCTTTGAGCGCCTCCACCGCCGTTTTCACCGAGGAGTAGGCAGTCATGATGAGAACAGGCACGAGGGGGCTTATCTTGCGGATTTCGGTCAGCGCTTCGATGCCGTCCATGGTCGTCATGCGTATGTCGAGCAGAATGAGGTCAAAAGCCTCTTTTTCCACGGCCGTCACGGCTTCCGCGCCGTCGGACGCTTCCGCGACCGCATATCCTTCGTCCGTGAGAACGGCGCGCAGCATCATCCGGTGGCTCTCTTCGTCGTCCACGATCAAAATTCTATGTTTCTCACTCATACCCGCTCCTGAGGAACATCGGCAACCGGCAGATGTATCCTGAACAGCGTTCCTTCGCCGGCCCGGCTTTCCACGGAAATGTCTCCCCCGTGGCTCTCGATAATCTGATGCACAATCGCCAGACCGAGTCCCGTCCCTTTATTCTTCCTGCTGAAGAAGGGCTCGAAGACCTTCTCCCGGTCTTCCTCGGGAATGCCGGTTCCCGTATCGGCAATGCCTATTTCAAGGAACCGCGGAGATCCCGATCTCTTCAGGTTCACGTGAATTGTCCCCCCCCCGTCCATGGATTCCATGGCGTTGAGAAAAACGTTGATGAAGACCTGGGTTATCCGGTCGCGATCCACGGAAACCGCAGGCAGCCCCGGCTCGTATTCTTTTACCACTTCCACCTTCCGAACGGCAAAATCGGGCGCCAGCAGCTTCAGGGCATGCTCCGCAATGTCCTCCGGTGAATGCGCTTCCCGGCGGGGCTCTTTCGTTCCGGCAAAATCAAGAAGCTCGGTGATCACCCGGTTGAGCCGGTCCACCTCCCTGACCATGACCGTTGCATACCCTTCTTCCTCTTCCTGGCCCTTGAAGCGTTTCGCGAAATACTGGGCAAACCCCTTGATGGAACTCAAGGGGTTGCGAATCTCGTGGGCCACGCCGGCGGCAAGCCGCCCCAGAGCCGCCAGGCGCTAGCCCCGGCGCACCTCCCCCTGGAGGGCCCGTATCTCCCGCAGGTCTTTTATGAGAAGCACTGACCCTATCTCCTGCCCCTTCTCGTCCTTAAGAGGCGCCACGCTCATGCTGATGGGAATACTCTCATCCGATCCCCCGCGGCGAATATCCCTTTCCCGCACGACTGCGCTTCCCTCAGCGGCGCCGAGAATCCCTTCCAGATCCGCGCCCAGGACATCGGCTATGTTCCTGCCCTCAAGTGACCGCGCTCCCAGGATTTGCCCGGCCTGGCGGTTAAGCGTGACGATCCTTCCTTCCCGGTCAAGAGATATGAGTCCGTCCGCCATGCTTTCCATGACGTTTTCCGTGTAGGTCCGCATCCGGTCCAGCGTGCGGTCTACCAGATAATAGTTTTGAACGATGAAGACGAAGAACAGGGCGCCCGCTCCCAGCGCCACGAGGATTGCCGCCATGAGAAGGGTGTGGTGCCGGTCCTCCCTGCGGGCCGTTTCAAAGGTTGCCAGATGGAGACTCAGCGCGATCATCTTATCCTCAGTCCAGCGACGGAGCGGCTGTCTTTGCGCGGCTGTCCGAATTCCTTGCGTATCGAGCAGCGGCGGCAGGGAATAGGGCCGAAACGGCTGAATCACTTCAAACGTATCATGACCTCCGGGTAATTGCCGGTGGCGAGTGACCATCCCTCGTTCCCGCACCAGGAGATGAAGGGACGGGGCCTCCCGCACGTTTCCCACGGGTGGATTTGCCGCCACGACTGCGCCTGCTTTATCAAATATCAGTACCGATGCGACTTCCGGCTCGCGGGAGACTTCCTCCACGAGTTTCTGCAGGCGTTCGGCATCCGGTGAGGTAGAGGGAAAGTTCGCCCTCACGCTTGCCTCGACGGCCCGGATGATGACCAGGCCTTCCCGAACCAGGGACTCTTCCATTCTCCCCCGTTCCCTGCTCATGTTTCGGTACGTGGAAACGGCAATGACCACCAGCAGGGTGAGCGCGGCGGCCACGATGGTCCAGGCGGGCAGGTAAAGCGATTTATAGCGTTTACCTTTTTTCATGGGGCGACTCCGTACGAGAACATCACCCTTGAGGAACGGGAGATGGGAGAATGTAATTTCAAGAACGGACAGAGAACGGGGCGGTATTGAAAATCACTGGGCGCCTTCATGGAGTTCTTCGGCCCGGGGAAACGTATCGCGGGTCATGTTCTCCACGCGGTAGACATCCATCCTTTCCCGTGCCATCCGCTCCTGCGCGGGAAAAACAGATTCAGCGCCGCCGCGCACCCGTTTCCTGATGAGATAGGCATCTTTCTCCTCCCGGCTGTACCCGGCAATGATCGTACCGATCAGCAATGCCTCGGAAAGGTCCGGCATGCCGAAGGCGATGGTCGTGGGTCCGTTGAAATCTTCGGGAATAAAAAGAGTGGAGCCGGCCGGCGCCATTGCCTCAATACTTTCGTTTTCTTCCCGGTCCCTGCCCACCACAAATTTCAGGTCGGGACGCAGGCGGAAGTGTCTGCCGATCTTGAGATACTGAAGGTCGATCATGCCGTAGTCGGGAACATGGACAAAAAGGTCCTTAAGGCGTCCGGCGATAACTTCATCGGTCAGAAGGCAGCCCCCGGCCGGACAGGGATAATCCTTCACCCCCAGCTCCTCAGCCAGCATGATCTGGGGTTTCCGCGACCTGCCCGAAATGGCCAAAAGCTTCTCCCGGTCAACGACACCCGCAAGCTCGGGCGCCGTGGACGGCAGATGCCGGGCCGAAAGCGGCCGCAGGATAAGCCCCGCAAGTCCGCTTTCCCGCTCGATGATATCAAGAGTGCGGCGGCGCTGGGACATGGGCCGCTGTCCCAACACCTCGCCGGTAATCACGAAGGACGCGCCTTCGAGCGGCATCATCTCCCTGACCTTCCGCAGCATGTATATCCGGCAGTCCACGCAGGGATTCATTCCCTTGCCATGGCCGTGCGCAGGATTCTGCACCATCTTCATGTAGTCCATGCCCTTGGAAAGCACGCGGATCGGAACGCCGAACTCCTCGGCGACTTTCCGCGCCTGGTGTTTGCAGCCCGCCTTTTTCGGCGTGCAGTTGCAGAAGGGACTGCTGAAATTCACTGCCGTGACCTCTATGCCCTGGTCGAGCATCATCCGGACGGCAAGCGAACTGTCGAGCCCGCCGGACAGGAGCGCAATGGCCTTTTTGTTCATTTCCATAAAATAAGTCCATTCAAAGCGGAGTAGAATGTTTTTTAGCCGGTTGCTGAAAAACCCTCCCGCGGTCAAATAATTTTGTCATGGCCGCGAAAGCGGGCATCCAGTAACATTTTGAAAATCCTGGATTCCCGCCTGCGCGGGAATGACAGGAAAGAGTTGAAGCTCCTCTATTACAGGCTGTTCAAAAACGCCCATATGCAAGGCCCCTGAAATGCTTCGCCATGAAGGCGTACTTTTCCGTACGTCGAATGGCGAAGAATGAGGGAAACGCAGCAGATGGGCGTTTTTCAACAGCCTGTCAGATTCCTGCGCCGTTTTCAAACTCATAGGTCTGGGAAAACACATCGAGGATTTCCCGTTTCTTCTGCTCCACGTATTTATCCAGTTCCACCTTGATGCCCTGGAGCTGCTCCACCGCTTCCAGCCGCTCTTCCATGGCGTCTATCTGCCTCCCCAGGAATTTGAAGGCGTCGGCAATGGGATCGGGAAGCTTGTTGTGCCCCAGTTCATTCAACTCCTTGACGGAAAAACCCATCCCGATTCGGGCCGGCACGCCCACCGCGATGGCGTTCGCGGGAACGTCCTTGACCACGAGCGATGCGGCGCCGATCCTCGTGCCGTCCCCGATGTGTATGGGCCCCAGCACAATCGTGCCGGCTCCCACCAGCACGTTATTGCCGATGGTGGGGTGGCGCTTTTCCTTCTTTAAACTCACCCCGCCCAGCACGACCCCCTGGTAGAGCAGAACGTCGTCTCCGATTTCGGTGGTCTCACCGATGACGACCCCCGCGCCGTGATCGATGAAAAAGCGTTTGCCGATCTTGGCGCCGGGATGAATCTCGATGCCGGTGAGGAAGCGGGCGGCATGGGACATGAAACGGCCGAGAAAGTAAAATCCGTGCACCCACAGGAAGTGGGCAACCCGGTACATCCAGATCGCATGCAAACCGGGATAGAAAAAAAGAATCTCGAAGATGTTCCTCGCCGCCGGATCCTTCTTGAATACGGTCCGGATATCCTCCCGCACTCCCGCTACGATTTTTTTCAGCATGGCTTAGCCTTCTCACTCAGATTATCGGTAATCGGATTCAGCTTCCCCGGCAACTGCGGCGCCCTCCCCCGTCAACAAGAATATGGCATTCAAGGCAAACAGATTTGGCCAGAACCGCACCAATTTCCTCCGGGCCAGGTAATAAGCCTTGAGGACGCGGAGTTTCTTTTCCGCGCAAAAATTCTTGAAATCGTCGATGCTCAAGGAACGCACGTTGGGAGTATCGTACCACAGGTGCGGCAGCGCCTTCGTCATGGGAGCCT
>CAZTLA010000105.1:0-10128 GCA_964614365.1 uncultured Syntrophales bacterium
TGATGATGATTCGGTAGCGTGCGAGTTTCTCCAGGAGGCGCTGTCGCGGGCGGGTTATAAGGTTGACGCCAACACCTCCGCCGCAGATGCCCTGAAAGAGGACTTGTCCCGTTACGATCTTCTAATCTCCGACATCCGCATGCCCGGCATTGACGGCATCGAATTCCTGCGCCGGGTCCAGGAAACGTGGCCGGCACTGCCCGTGATCTTGGTGACGGCCTACGGTTCTCTGGAAACGACCATGGAAGCGCTCCGGCAGGGTGCTTGGGACTATATCAGCAAGCCTTTTTCCCCCGAGGCCATCCGCCTCATGGTGCAAAAAGTCCTGGAAATGAGCAAATTGCAGAAACTGCGGGTGCAGGGCAAGCCGCGAGTGCCGGAGGAGCCGCAGTTCATCGGTTCGTCCGTCACCATGGTGGAATTCTACAAGCAGCTCGTCCGGGTTGCCGACGCCTCGGCCAGTGTTTTGATTGAGGGCGAAAGCGGCACAGGCAAGGAACTCACGGCGCGCACGCTCCACCAGCAAAGCGCCCGCCGGGACAATCCTTTTGTGGTGGTTCACTGCGGCGCCATTCCCGACACGCTGCTCGAATCGGAGCTCTTCGGCTATGAAAAAGGTGCCTTTACCGGCGCCAATCACTCGCATCCGGGTTTGCTTGAATCCGCGCAGGGGGGCACAATTTTTCTGGATGAAATTACGGAAATGTCGCCCGCCCTGCAGGGAAAGCTCCTGCGCTTCATGCAGAACGGGGAGGTGCGGCGTCTGGGGGGACACGAAGTCCGGCATGTGGCCGTCCGCGTCGTCGCTGCGGCGAACCGCGCGATCGATGAGGAAACAAAAAAGGGAAGATTTCGGTCTGATCTGCTCTATCGTTTTGTGGTGCGCCTGCATGTGCCCCCGTTACGGGAACACCGGGAGGATATGCCCCAACTCATCGAATCCATGCTGAAGAAATGGGGCTACTCGGCCGTGCGCGTTTCCGCCGAGGCCATGGAGCTTCTCCTCGCCTATGGTTGGCCGGGGAACGTGCGCGAACTGGAGAATATGTTGCAGCAGACCCTCCTGCTCTCGCCTTTTATGGTTATTCTTCCTGAAAATCTGCCGGAACGATTCCACTCCCGCCACGAGGAGAAGCTGCCGCCCATGACATCCCTGGAAGAGGCTGAGCGGGAGCATATCCTGCGGGTGCTGAACACCACCTCCTGGAATCAGACGCGGTCGGCCCATCTGCTGGGCATTGATCGAAAAACACTGCGGATGAAAATACAACGCTACGGATTGGTCAAAGAGGATCTGTTCTCCGACGCTCTTTCTCCCGATATGACATTAACGAACGGCAAATAGAGCGCTATCTTCGTACCTTCCCCCGGTCGGCTGGTGATCCCGATATGACCGCCGTGCGCCTTTACGATATCCTGCACAATCGCCAGGCCAAGCCCGCGCAGCCCTTCGTCCGTGTGGGTACTGAAAAAGGGTTCGCATACCCGCTCCATAAGTTCCGGGGGAATGCCCGGGCCGTTGTCCTCCACCGTTACGGCAATGAAACGACGATCGGGCACGGTTCCGGCGGACACGATAACGGTCCCCCCGTCGGCCATGGCCTCAAGCGCATTCTGTGTCAGGTTGAACAGGGCTGTCTGGATGCGGTACCTATCCACGTACAGCGGGGGGGTGTCCCGCTCTACATTCACGGTCATCCGGATGCCGCTCCGTTGCAGCAGGGGTTCCACGAGGGGCAGTGTTTCATTCAGAAGATCGGGAACGGAGATGGTTTCAAAATGAGGTTCGGGAAGCCGCGTGGCACGCCGTACGTTCTGAATGACAATGTTGAGCCGCTGCGTTTGCTGCACAATGAGTCCCAGTTTATGGCTTACGTCCTGGGGGAGTTCGTCCATTTCCAGGATAAGGTTCGCCAGTCCCGCTATGGAGTGGAGCGGCGTGCCCAGGTCATGAGCCAGGGTAGCCGTTAAATATCCGAGCGCCGTAAGTTGCTGGAGCTGGTTTACCTGCTGCTGGAGCTGAACGACCCGGTGCGTGGCTTCCTGAACCCGGTCTTCCAACTGCCGCGTAAGTTCCCGGTTTCGGGCGAGGAACGTTTCGATTTCGTCGGCCATGAGATTGAAATGATCAGCCAGTTGCCCCCATTCGTCGGACCTGTTCATGGGTATGCGCTTGATATGCTGCCCGGTCTGAAATTCATCAATGGTACCGATGATGGTTTCCAACGGTTGCCCGATGAGCCAGCCGTAACTGACCGACAGGATAAGCACGATGACGAGCAGCAGGCCGCCGCTGCTGAGAATGAGCAGTTGCTGGGCGCGGGAAAGGATTTCCGAACTGGAACGGGAAAAAAGAATCGCCGCCACGACAACCGGCCCCTGTTTTTCCACCCGTTCCGCGGGATACAGGAGACCGATAGCCGGTCCGCTATCGGTCATTAATTTCAAGTGCCGGGGTGTGGATTTTACGACGGTGGAACTCACCAAAAAGTCGGACCATTCGTAGGGGACCCGTCCGGCTCCCGCGATGTACTCAACATCGCCGTTGGAAATGGAAAAAATATCGATCCGCGCCAGTCTGTTGTCGCTTTCCACGTGGTCTTTCAAGGTGGAGTCCAGAGCGGAGAGACCCTTAAGCGTGGGAAAGTGCTGGTAGTAGGTACTGACGGTTTCCGCTACGTCATAAAGTTTTTTAAGCTGTTGTTCGATCAGTATCTGATCGAGGGCGCGCAACTGAATCCAGCCCCAGATGGCCATGGTAACCGCCAATCCAAGAATGGTTACCATCATCAAGCGGGAACGAAGGGTCATATTGAAACCCTCGAAAAAGGGTTTCTTTTTATGCCGCAGCTTCTTCATGCCGTATTACTTGACAGTCGCTGCCGGGTTGGGAAGAGTCTGTGCCGGTTTGGTCTTAATTGTTGTTTTTGGAGTTGTTTTCTTGACAACGGTTTTGGTAACTTTCGTGGCTACATTCTTGTCTGCTTTGATTATATAGCTCACCTGTATCTTGTCTCCTACCGCTATCTTCGCTACCGGTTTATCCAGAATGAACTCCATGCCCTCCATCTTTTCCTTTACCGTGCGCTCTATCTTCAGAACGGTATCGGAGATTTCCGTTACCGTTCCCGCTATTTTCATTCTCGTTATCCTGGCATCGGCGGCCGGAGCTGACTTGCCTGTTTTCACATCGGCATGATCGACTGCAAACGCCGGTGCTTCGAAAAACAAGAACAAACCTGCAAGGAAAATCACAGCCCTTTTCATGTTGATGACTACCTCCTCAACTATATGTTAATAAATCAGGAAACGCAATATACATACCACCGCAATGTACAAGGGGGACTTTCATTACCGGAGTGGAGAGGTTCCTGTGTGGCTGGCAGCAAGAAAAAAACGGGGCACGAAGATAGCTCCGTGCCCCTGAATTTTGCTGCCTGAAATGAAGCGGCACTTATTTTTTCGCCGGTGCTTCGGCAGCCTTCTCGTCGGCTTTCTTGTCAGCCTTCTTCTTGTCGGCCTTCTTCTTGTCGGCTTTCTTGTCAGCCTTCTTGTCAGCCTTCTTGTCCGTTGCCGTGTCGGCAGCGGCAGGTTCGGCCTTTGCATCCTTAGCCTTATCAGCCGCCGCGAAAGCCGATGTACAGAACAGGAACGCCAAGCTTACCACAAATACCATTAAACGTTTCATCTTAGACTACCTCCTTTTTTTGGTTAGTGACAGTCATATATGAGCAATACCCATACCAAAAAAAGGGGGGACACTCCCTGATGATCGCTAATATAGTGAAGATACACAGCAATATATTTTAGCCCTGTTTTTCTGCGGTAAAATCATGGTAAAGGATGTGGAACATTACACCCCACTCCTGGGGAATTTTCCCCCACGTGCGCACTCTTCCGGCGGGGACGTGGCGCTATCAGCAGCGCATAGCCGACCTAAGTCCCTGCAATCATAAAAAGCGCACGGGGAACAATGTCGGCGTGAACGGGCAGATACCCCGGCAGTTCTCCGTCCACATCGAGAAGAACCGGCTGCGGGGAAGAGGCTTCCACCTGCCGGCCCGTGAGCGATGATACCTGCTTTATGCCTCTTAGCCTGCCGTCGTAGAGCTTGGGAAAATGCAGGAACGCTTGGATGGGGGAAAGATTTCCGATTACCGTAATATGGAACAAGCCATCGTCAACAACTGCCTCCGGCGCCATGCACATGCCTCCGCCGTGGTAATTGCCGTTGGCAACAGCGATGTTCCATACGTCCATTTCCTTTTCATCTCCCTCGTCCACCCTGAGGCGAATGCGCTTTTTTCCTTGCCGGAAAAGGGAGAAGAGCGCCGAGCGCAAAAAGAGACCGCCGGGGCCCAACAGCTTGCAGCTTCCCTTGGCCAAGCGTACGACGTCGCCCCCGATTCCGAAACTGATAATGTTGTGAAAATAGCGGATACAGGGACGATGGCAATAATCCTGGAAGTGCAGGCGGCCCAGGTCGATAAACAATCCCCGCTCTGCGATTACCAGATCGAAGAAATCATCCAGGTCGGCAGGTATGTGCACCGTACGCGAAAAATCGCAACACGTTCCTGCAGGCAGAAGCGCCACCCGGGCTTCATTCCGTAGGGAGCCCGCCTCGTCCATAAAACCGTTGACGACTTCATTGAACGTGCCGTCTCCGCCCACACAGATAATCGTTCCCGCGCCTTGCTGCAGATGCTGCCGGGTAAGGTGCGTGGCGTTGCCCGGGCCCGAGGTAAAAAAAGCCTGAAAAGACGTAAGGCGCTGGAGCGCCCGGTCTCTGATGAACGGCCATTTTTCTCCCGCCAGACCGTTGCCGGCCCGGGGGTTCACGATGAAGACGATTTTTTCCCTGCCCAGGATGACACACTCCCTTCCCATCGGGATATTCACGCAGGCATGCTTCCGAGCGAGGAAGCCTTCATGCGCCGATACGTCCAGCAGACGATGTAGAAGAAGAGGGCGCTTCCTCCACCCACGCGGATCATTTCCCGGGCAATCTTCTGTACCCCCCTCTGCCGATATACCTTTTTGTCTGCCAGATACATCGCGAGCAGGCCGCAGGTGATCATCCGGTGGAATCGTGACAGGGGCAAGCGGGAGACCCCCTCATGAGCCTGCCGGTAAAAGAACACCAGCCGTGCGGCCATGATTTCTTCCGTGGGATAATAAAAACAGAAATTAAGATCTTTGCCGGTCCGGTCTTCTGCCTGGTCGATAAGGTAATCAAGCAGGATGTGCAGTCCCTGCACCCAGGGGAAGTATGCCTCCTTCAACCGGCGCACGAGGTCGTCAGCGCACTCGTTATGCAGGGACTGTGAAACGATGCAGAAAATACCGAGCGTTGAGCCGGCGCAGGCGGCAAATTCGTACCAACTCATCGGGGGCAATTTCTCTTTGTAAAGACCGAACCATGCCTCCAGGCGGGGAACGCGCTCTTCTTCCCTCACGTGCTTGTGCACCTGCAGATCGCAGTAGTAGCCCGCGAGCTCGTGGACGGCAGGAGCGATTCTGCCGTATCCCGGCAGCGTTTCCAGCACGGACTGGCAGGTCTTCACGAGTTGTTCCAGGTAGCCGTCGTCGTCCCGTTCCTTCCGCAGACGGTAATAGTCGCTGTACCCCGTTCCCGGGTTCAGGGCATGGCGCATGGATTCATGGAGGGCGCGGAAGTCTTCTGGATCGAAGGATGTACTGCGATCGCACAGATTATCCAGATAATCGCTTATCGTCTGGTAGGCAACAATGAAACGAATTGCCTCGTCGCATCTTTCTCCCGCCAACAAGCCGTATATGGCGCCTCCTTCACAGTGGAAGGTCTTTGTTTCAATGCTGGCGAGGGCCTGTTTCCGCAGTTCCGGGTCGGGGATTCGCGCTGCCCGTTCTTTCCAGTATCGAAGGCATCTGTGCACACGGGGACGAACTTGAAGAAAAATGCTGGGCGTCATTGTCCAGAGATGGGTTGGTGCGTTCACGTGCACTCCTCGTTGCCCGAAAATTCGTACCGCGTCTCCTCCATAACACAGGGCATTTGTTTACACAAGCAACGGTACGCAGCCCCCCGGAAACGAGGAACGGCCAGGGATCTGCGACAAAAAGTAGTCTCAAAGAAAAATATAGCTGGCCGGATCTTTGGCATAATCCTCGTATTTTCCTTCCTGGCTGATTCCCGGGATTTTTGGCTCCCAGTCGCTTCTCAAGACCTCATCGGGATCGCCATAGCGTTCGGCCAGCTTGCGGACTTCGGGATCGTCTATGACCGTGAGTCGTCCGCGGTCGATAACCTTGATTTTCTCGTTGTCCTTTGTGGTGATTTCCAGTGTAGGAAACAGGAGATGGACATGGAGATGGCCGTAAGCGATCTTGCGCTCCGCGGCCCAGGCTTCCTCAGGACCTCGCCAAAAGGTGCCGAATCCCGTATGGATAATACCCTGGCGGCGGCGCTCCCACTCGAATCCCCCGGAGGAGAGTTTGTTGATGTTCTTGGGGCGTTGTATTTTGGGGTTTGTGCCGATGGCGACTTCCCACAGCCAGAAAAGTCCGGGACCGGGGAAGCAGGGGTACTGGATATTCTTTGTCTCGTCTATGAGCTCGTTCCAGGCATCGCCGTAGGCCCCGCCGCCGGTGAGGTGACTAACCCGCCCTTCATTGAGGTGAACATTGATCTGAGGAAAGGGCTTTTGGAAGTGACTGGTGGTGCCCCGAACAACGCCCGATGCATTTTCCTGGCGAAGGATCGGCGTGGCCGGATGACCCATAATGTGTCCCCAGAAGGGGGTCTCTCCATAGCCGATCCGCCCTTCTTTGAAGTACTGTTCCCAGAGGGTATAGGTAATGTCCGTGCCTTCCGGATCGGTGAGATGAACCGTTCCTCCTTGTCCCTGTTTGTAGAACATGTTCCATGTCTTGACATTAATGAGCGCATGCAATTCTCGCGGATACACGGTGGCTTGGCTGCAAAAGTGCTCGCGCTGCAGCCAGGGGTAGGCCTCGTAGCGGTGCGGGGTATCCGGTATGCCGCCGCCTTTGCCGTGGATGAGCAAATCATAGCCTCCGCGCAGGGCGAGTTCCTCCACCCAGGGGACCCCTTCCCAGCGCCGGGGGGCTTCCACCCAGGGGCGCCTGCGAATCACCGTAGTGATCTCTTCAATGTCCGTGAATTCCCGGTCGGCTCCAACGTCCACCACGACGACGTCCACCGTGGCGCCCCGCTCCCGCAAAGCGGTGGCCATGGCATTTACCACCTCCATGTCATAGTGGGTATCGACTCCCAGTAATACCCGATCGCCTTTCTTGGTGGCGCCGTAACCGATGAAGCCCGCCGCCGTACGGCGAACTTCCGGCTCTGCAACTACGTGTCTGGCCTGCTCTACGAGGTTATCGAAGTCTAACGTACGAATCTGCTCCACGTCCCGCCAGCCGGGCAACCCCTGCCTTTCTGAATGAAAATCACACATGTTCTCTTCTCCTTTATTTAGGGCCAGAATATTAGTCCTGGATCAAGGCTGCTTTCTTCGCTACGTCCGCTAAGATGCCGAAATCCTTTTTCAGGCGTTCCTCCAATTGACCGGGTGTAAAATATTCTATGACATACCCCAGCTTATTGAGATTTGCGACGTTCTCGGAAGATGTTAACGCCGCTTTGGAAGCGAGAGACATTTTCTCCACAATCTCCGGCGCAAGTCCTTTTGGCCCTATAATGCCATAGGACATATTTACATTAACGTCGGGCAGCCCTCGTTCTTTCGTCGTGGGCACGTCAGGGAATTCGGGAAGTCTTTCCGGGGTAAATACGGCCAGGGCGCGAATCTTGCCTGACTTCAAGTGAGCGCGGCTGGCGGTTACCGTGGAACCGCAAATCAAGTCAATGTGGCCTCTAAATCAGACCTGACAACGAGCATGAGGGGCTCATAGGCGCGATGGGCAACGGGCTTGCAATCTTTTAAAACATCGTAGGATACCGTCTTCGGGGCGATGATCTTGGACACTAAGTGCGTCAGCAACTCCAGCCCGGCCAGGGTATATCCATCGGCCCTTTATTGATGGTTCTCATACCGGGAAATCTGTCCGTGACCGAAAAGATCTTGAAAAGAAAACATGTTCATGAACGGTCGGCCACCGCTCATAAGAAATAGTAACGGCCCTATTGCCTCATACTGCTTATGCGCAGAGAGTCCCGTGAGGGCCTGACGATGGTTCGACCGGGGTAATATCCGCCGGGGACGGCAACTCCCGGATAAACGATGGAACTGCGCCCCATAAAGGTGCCGGGCGAAGTAACGGAGTTACAGCCAGTTTCCGTCCGGTCACCCAAAATTGCGCCGAGTTTGCGCCGTCCCGTATCGTATTTCTTCGTGTCCGCGGCAACAACGATCGTCCCGGCCAACATTTTCAGGTTGGCGAGTTTCGTCCCGGCGCCCAGGTTGACATCTTTACCGAGGATGCTGTCGCCGATATAGGCAAAGTGACCTGCTTTTGCGCCATCCATCATGATCGAGCCCTTCACTTCCGTCGTGTGACCGACAATGCATCCCTTTCCTACCAGGCAGTCCCCGCGAATATAGGCGCCCTGACGAACCTCGGTGTCGCTGCCTATAACTGCCGGTCCCCTGATGAACGCGCCGGGCTCAACGACCGTTCCTGTCCCAATGATGATTTTATCATTGGCCAGAAAGGCCCCGGGTAAAATCACCGCTGCGCCTGCCACTATTTCTCCCTTCAGCGAAACCAGGGGGGCACTATCTCTCCCGAGTATTACCTCCAGATCATCCCGGACTTCACCATGATAAATTACGATCGCTTTATTGATCTGTCCGGTTATTCCGGCGAGCGGCCACGGTTTCAAAAAAATGGAGGCGAGATAGTCCTTCAGATGATCAAGGGCTGTCCAGACCGCCGCATCTTCTGAAATAAGACCTTGATGATCGTAATTGCTTAGGTCAAAGAATTCACGCGATGTCAGCATGGCACACTCCTTTTAAATGTTATTACCCCCATCCGAACAATTCGATTTCAAAAGCCTCTGCATACCGGTCCGGCTGTCCAGCCGGTAATGTGGTCCCGCAAAGTTGTCTCCAGCTCTCATGATTCATATGCAGGATTCGTTCATCGAGACCGATCTTTCGACTGCGGAGATTTCGTTGCTGTTGAGAATCATGAATTTTCAGGAGATCCTTTTTCCAGCGGGCATCTTCCTCGTTAAAAAGAACGAAGAGATACTTCCTCATTTCAAGCGTTTTCGGGTCTTCGTTATAAAGACCCATAATGGGTTTTTCTTTCTTGATTGTCAAGGCGGCGCCGCACAGGCGAAAAGTGCGGTTTACCCGGGCATGAGTTCGGTTTGGGTCCTTGCCGATCGGCAAGATCACCAGGTCCGGCGCCAGGGAATCCAGATGATCTTTGATTCGGTCAATGTTCTCGCGAGAATCGAAATTTCTCTCCTCCTCTATGCCGAGAAAGGCGATTCTGTCGGATGACAATCCAAATATCTCTGCGGAACGGATTTGCTCCCGGCGGCGAATCAGGCTCTTTGTTTCCTCCAAGGAAAGCGATCCTCCGAAGTCCCCTGTGCGGGCATACTCATCCTCGACACCGGCGAGGCTCAAACTTACCACTGCATACCGGATATCACAACCGGATTGCGCCGGGAGCCGACAGGTTATAGCCACACTTTCAGGGTCATCGGGATGGGGCGCCAAGACGAGGACCTTGTCTGATGTGGGCAATCGAAGATATCCCGCGGGAAAATCCTCCTTGCCGCTCCCGAGAAAGGGTCGATCCTGCCAATAACGCTTTATGTCATCTCTTACCGTCTTCACCCGGCGTGATCCATCCTTTCCACCGGAACGTTCGATCGAGGCAACAGTCCGACGGCATATAGAAGATCATTCGTGCCCGCAGGCGAAAGAGCCGGACGGAAAGAGAGAATATCCGCAACACCGCTGGCACGGCGCGTAGCGGCCGTATCATCGCTTCGCTTGAGAGGCGCGAGCCGGTGAGGCAGGAACGAGTAAGAACCACGGCCAACCCCGCGTCCCACTCGAAACGGTTGTTAGGGGGGCTTCAGGATAATTTAGTTGCCTTGATCTCAGGATGCTTTTGCTACGGCGTACTTAACGGGCA
>CAZTLA010000106.1:0-10057 GCA_964614365.1 uncultured Syntrophales bacterium
CCTTGCCGAGGTGGATGATGTGATGGCGGACAAATACCTGGCGGGTGAAGAGATTTCCCCGGATGAAATCGATGACGCCATAAGGAAGGCGACCCTTTCCTTGAAGGTTGTGCCCGTGATGTGCGGTACGGCGCTCCGAAACAAGGGGATTCAGCCGGTTCTGGACGCCGTCGTAAAGTACCTCCCGTCCCCCGAGGACGTACCGCCCATACAAGGAGTGAATCCCGCAACCGGGGTAGAAGAAAGGCGGACAAGCAGCGAAAAAGAACCGCTGGCTGCCCTTGCATTCAAGGTTATACAGGACGAGGGCCGGAAGATGACCTACGTGAGAATCTATTCGGGAAGTATGAAGACCGGTCAGGAACTCTATAATATCAGCAGGCGCAAGAAGGAAAAGGTGGCCAGACTCCTGAGAATGCATGCCAATAAGAGGGAGCGTGTTGAGCGGGCAGGTGCAGGGGAGATTATCGCCGTTATCGGGCTCAAAGATACGACGACGGGGGATACCATTTGTGATGAATCTCGCCCGATTCTCCTGGAGCCCATTGATTTTTATGAACCCGTCATCAGCCAGGCGATCGAGGCGAAGACCCCTTCCGATCAGGAAAAGTTATCCTCGGCTTTGGCAAAATTGATGGAAGAGGATCCCACCCTCAAGGTAAAATACGAAGATGAGACCGCACAGACCGTTATATCGGGCATGGGGGAACTTCACCTGGAGATTCTTATCGATCGACTTACCAGGGAATTCAATGCCCATGTGAACGTGGGCAGGCCAAGGGTGGTTTACCGGGAAACGATTCAGAAAGAGATCGAAACAGAAGGGCGTTTTGAGAAGGAGCTGGGGGAAAAGAAGGATGTCGGCCACGGAAAGCTGGTTCTGGAGCCGGCGGTGAGGGGAGGCGGCATCAGTATTGCCAGACCCAGGGAAGAATCGCTTCTTCCCGAAGAATTGCTCGCGGCGGCCGAAGATGGCATTCGGGAAGCGACGTTGAGTGGTGTTGTTGGCGGCTATCCCGTTGTGGATATTAATATCCGGATAGCGGATGGATTGTACCGGGACGGGGAATCTACGACACTTGGGTACCGCATTGCTGCGGCGTCAGCCTTCCGGGACGGATGCCAGGGTGCCGATCCCATTCTCCTGGAGCCCATCATGATGGTGGATATCATTACCCCCGGCGAGTTTATCGGAGAGGTGATCGGCGACATCAATGCCAGGAAAGGTGAGATACAGGCGGTGATGGCCAAAGGGCCGGTCAGTGAAATCAGGGCCAGAGTTCCTTTGAGGGCCCTATTTGGATATTCCACCGATCTTCGTTCTGCGACCCAGGGCAGGGCTGTATTCTCCATGCAGTTCCTCGCTTACGACCGTGGCTGATACAAGGAATAGCGCTGTTCCGAGTTCCGACGACGCGCACGGAGAAATTCTTCTTTCGGGGACATGTTCTTCATGGATACCATCCCTACTAGGGCAACACCTGCCGGCGCCGATGCCACCGTATCGCTGCTGGACAAGGACAAGCTGCTCAAAAGCATCTTCCATATCAGCACCTTTCTTACTGCACCTTCGAAAGTAGACGAAATTCTGGCAAAAATTCTGGATGAGACTGTGGATACGATCGGGTTCGACCGCGGGATTATCCGCCTTTTTGATGAAACGAAACGGTATCTGGAAACGAAGGTGGTGAAGAATTATCCCCCCGACGAGGCAAAAAAAGCTTTTTCTCTTGCCATTGACATAAACGAATACGACTGCATTTCGGCAAAAGTCACGAAAACAGGGCAGCCGATCACCATCGAAGATGCAGCGACCGACCCGAGAATGACGGAAACGGACCGGATACTGTCAAACATGAATAATCGGGGGGCGCTTTTTTGTGCTCCCCTTAAGATCGGCGACGAGGTAATCGGCAGTATCGTTGCCTGGCGCAAGGAGAAGACCAGGATCTATCCCGAGGAGATAAATCTCTTCCTGACCTTTGCCAATCAGATGAGCATCATCATCTACAATATGAAGCTTTTCGAAACGAATGCGGAGAAGATCCGCCAGTTGATGATCCTTCAGGAAGCGGTTTCATCGATAAACTCCAACTACGTTCTCGATTACCGTATCCGCCACATAATGATAGAGAGTGCGCTTAGGATTACCAATGCGGAAAAGGCCCTTTTCTGTTTCCGGGATATGACCAAGCAGCGTTACATCGTCAAGGAAGATGAAACGCTCTCCCAAGAAAAGGAAGTTTACCTGAGAAAAACGGGTCATGGTCTCATCAGGCAGGCAATGACGACGAAAGCGATTGCATTACAGTGGGCATCAGAGGATGTCATCCCTCTTTATGAGGGCTATCCTTCAGAAATCGCCATTCCCTTTTGTATTGAAGGAAAGTTTGAAGGAGCGCTTTATATTGCCAAGAGTGTGGGAAGTTACTCCCAGGATCAGATCAACATTCTGGATATCCTGGTAAAGAATGCCACCACGGTATACGATAACGCCACCATGCATGCCCTGCTCTCACTCGAAGCCAAGACTCTGAAAACGGAGGTCGAAAAACTTAAGGAAAGGGAAAATATCCTGTTGGGGTTCCACAACATTCTCGGCCAGTCAAAGAAGATGCTTGATCTTTTCCACGTAATTGAAGATGTAGCAGGACATAATACCAACATCCTGATCCAGGGAGAAAGCGGGACGGGCAAGGAATTGACTGCCCGTGCCATACACCGTCAGAGCAACCGGAATTCCAAGCCGTTTGTGGAGGTGAACTGCGCCGCCATACCGGGCACGCTCTTGGAAAGCGAGCTGTTCGGTTATGAACAGGGCGCCTTTACCGATGCAAGGAAGAGGAAAATAGGTCTTCTGGAATATGCAAACGGAGGGACCATGCTGCTGGACGAGATCGGGGATATGAGCGTGCACCTCCAGGCGAAGTTCCTGCGGGTTCTGGAGGATGGATACATCCGCAGGCTTGGGGGAAACGAAAAGATTCCCGTGGATATCCGCTTTATTTTCGCAACAAATAAAGATTTGAACCGCATGGTTGCAGAGGGTAGCTTTCGCGAGGATCTTTTTTACCGGATCAGCGTGGTTCCCATTCTTATTCCACCTTTGAGGGAGCGGGTTGATGACATTATTCTCCTGGCAAAGTATTATGTCGAGGAGTTCAATAACAAGTTCATGAAAAAGGTTAAGGGGTTTGACAAAGAGGCAGAGCAGAACCTGAAAAATTACCGTTGGCCGGGTAACGTTCGGGAACTAAAAAATATTATTGAACGAATCATGATTCTTCATGATGTGGGAGATGTAATTGTGCCGGAAAACCTTCCGGCGGAGATTAAAGCAAATCGCGGAGCAGGGGCGGGGAGTCTCGATGATATCTTGACGCGATTATCTGAAAACGGAGTAAAATATGATAATCTTATAGAGAATATTTTAAATGATACGAAAAAAAAAGTCATCGTCAAGGCCCTTGATTTGAGTAAAGGAAAAAAGACAAAAGCAGCCACACTCCTCGGTATTTCCCGTTACAAATTCATGCGCGAACAGAAAAAAATAAATGATCCTGTGTAATTGTAAATGACAGCCATAATATGTGCGATTGCTGCACATATTGTGCGCTTATCGCACGTAAGCGCTGTCTTTGTCTGGAAGGGAGTTCTTGTCATTTATCATTCCTTAATAGTGCATTAAATGCACATTTTTTCTACTTTCTTGTCTGATATTTATCTTTTGATAGATTAATTATATCTCCTTATATAGATATCATAGCTTTATAATAATCCTAACATTCCGTCATTATTACCTTTTAATTTTTGTCTTCTTTTTTTGAGTGCGGACGAGAATGGAGCTTCTATTATGGCATCTCTTTTGCTATCCATAATAAGCGAAGATGCTTTTTGAAATTATGAAACGTTACAGATGATGTTCCGGTATTGATCTTTTAGAAATAAGTAATCTGTGGGTTTTAACTTTGGTGGATGGTTCAGACCCTCCTCTCCATCCACCACCCCCCTCAGATAATCTGAGAGGTGCAGTGAAATACAACCTCTCAGTTTACATAGTGGTGGATGGTTTTTAGGACCCCTCCTTTTCCATCCACCATTTTTTTATTTAATTCCGATTCAGGCTTGTAGAGTACAAAAAAAAGCGCCCCGTTGCTATAAGGGGCGCTCTTTTTTTGTACTGACTGTTTTTATATTACAGCTTTTCTGAAGAAATTCTCATGTTATAGAAAGAACGATAGACGAAGACCAGCGCGATCAGGAAGAAAACTGCGGACAGCGCCATCTTGAGCCCCGTAAGGCCGGACCGCTGCATTTCCACGGCAATTTCCACCGCGAGCAGGCCGAAAAGGGTAGTAAACTTGATAACGGGGTTCAGGGAAACCGACGAGGTATCCTTGAAGGGGTCACCAACGGTATCACCGACGACGGTCGCCTCGTGCAGCGGCGTGTTCTTTTCCTTCAGGTCAACTTCCACGATCTTCTTTGCGTTATCCCAGCAGCCTCCCGCGTTGGCCATGAAGATGGCTTGGAAAAGGCCGAAGAAGGCGATACCCACGAGGTAGCCGATGAAGAAATAAGGATCGAAGAAAGAGAGTGCCAGGGCCATGAAGAAAATGACCACGAAGATATTGATCATCCCTTTCTGGGCATACTGGGTACAAATCTTAACCACTTCCTTGCTGTCTGCGATCGATGCCGACTTGTCACTCAATTTGATGTTATTTTTGATGAAGACGACGGCCTGGTAGGATCCCGTGACAACGGCCTGGCAAGAAGCGCCGGTGAACCAGTAGATCACGCATCCGCCCATGAGGAGACCGAGGATGACCTCCGGCTGCACGAGGCTCAAATGCGCCTCCACGTCACCGAAGAGGCGGTCCAGCAGGATGATGATGCCGAAGACCATCGTGGTGGCGCCGACCACCGCCGTGCCGATCAGCACCGGCTTTGCCGTGGCTTTGAACGTGTTTCCTCCGCCGTCGGCCGCTTCCAGGTAATTCTTGGACTCTTCAAAATTCGGCACGAAGCCGAATTCCTTTTTTATTACGTTCTTCACATCCGGGATCTGTTCAATCATGGAAAGCTCATAGATGGACTGGGCATTGTCCGATACGGGGCCGAAGCTGTCCACGGCGATGGTTACGGGTCCCATGCCGAGGAAACCGAAGGCGACAAGACCAAAAGCGAAAACCGGCGCGGCAAATTTTAATTCCGCCGGCATGAGAGTCGTGATGGAGGGATTGTTGGAGACAAGGTATGCGATAAACATGAGCACGAGAATGACAAGCCCTTCCCAGAAGGCGGAGAAATTACCCGCCACGAATCCGGAAAGTATATTCAGTGACGCCCCTCCCTGGCGGGAAGAATTCACTACTTCCTGGCAATGCCGGGATTTTGTGCTGGTAAATACCTTGGTAAATTCCGGGATCAGGGCGCCGGCAACGGTTCCGCAACTGATGATTATGGAAAGCGTCCACCACAGGGAGCTTTGTACGCCCGTAAGATCCGCGAGAAGTATATAGCTGGCGACGAAGGTGACGACAATGGAAATTGCCGAGGTGAGCCACACGAGATTCGTGAGCGGAACCTCGAAGTCGAATTCTTTTTTACCCTCGAAAAGCGATTTACTCGCTGCGTCGTTGACGAAGTAGGAGACAAGCGAAGTAATGATCATCAGGATACGCATGGCAAATATCCAGATGATAAGCTTGCCTCCCATGGCAGGGTTGTTGAAGAGCGCCAGGGCGAGGAAGGCGATAAGGGCGACCCCGGTTACCCCGTAGGTCTCAAAACCGTCGGCCGTGGGCCCAACGCTGTCTCCCGCATTATCACCCGTACAGTCTGCGATAACGCCCGGATTCTTCGGATCGTCTTCGGGGAGGTGGAAAACTATTTTCATGAGGTCGGAGCCGATGTCGGCGATCTTGGTGAAGATGCCGCCGCAGATCCTGAGCGCGCTGGCGCCGAGGGACTCTCCGATGGCAAAACCGATGAAGCAGGGTCCCGCCAGTTCTTTCGGGATGAAGGCGAGAATGCAGATCATGAAGAAGAGCTCCACGCTCACCAGGAGCAATCCCACGCTCATACCCGAACGAAGACAGATATTGACGATGTCCAGCGGATTGCCGCGCAGGGAGGCGAAGGCGGCCCGTGAATTGGCCACCGTGTTGATTCGAATGCCGAACCAGGCGACGCCGTACGATCCCAGGATCCCCATGATGGAGGAAAACAGGATAATCAACACGTTCTGCGCCGGGGCGCCCTGCAACCCGGCGAAATAGTAAATGATGCAAATTGCGATAAGCGCCCACAGGGCGGAAAGAAACTTGCCCTGCTGGGTCAGATAGGTTTTACAGGTTTCCCAGATCGTGTTCGACACGTCGAGCATAGAACGATGGGCCGGCAGGTTTTTGGTCTGTCCGTACTGGATGCCGCCGAAAATCATGCCGATGACGCAGATAACCAGGCCCCAGTAGAGGATGGTTAATCCTTGCACGGGACTGCCCAAAATGGTGAAAACGATATTGGTCAGATCGGGCAGATTGATGTCCGCTTCGCCTGCATAAGCCGCCGGGGCAGCGGTGATTAAGAATAAGATGCCGAGGGTCATGAACGCAAGAACCGGTGAGATACGCTTGACGATATTCATTGCTTAAACCTCCTTGATTAAATATTCTATGGCCCCGCGATTGAATTTCTGCTTTGCGGTCCGAATTCCCGAGGAAATGATTTCTTTCACCACGTCGCCCGCGGTTGAGGTGATACGGTGAAGCCTTGCAGTTTCATCGCTGTTGAAGGGAGAGAGAACGTAATTTTCGACCATCGCTTTCAGAGGCGGCTTTCCTATGCCCAGCCGTATCCTGGTGAAATCAGCTTTTCCCAGATGATCAATAATGGATATTAGTCCCTTGTGCCCTCCATGGCCGCCTCCCGCCTTTATGCGTATATCTTCAAAAGGCAAGTCCAAATCGTCATGGATTATGAGTAAATCTTCTGTGTCGGTTTTGAAGTAATCAATGATTTTTCTTACTGCGACGCCGCTCAAATTCATGTAGGTCTGAGGTTTTGCTAAAAAGAGGGGGATGCGTCCGAGCTTTCCTTTCCCAAAACAGGCTTCGAATCCCATCTGGCTAACCGGTATGTCCAGTTCGCGGGCAAGTTCATCAAGTGCCAAAAACCCCATGTTATGCCGGGTGAATCGGTATCGGGCGCCCGGGTTCCCCAGCCCGACGATAAGCTTCACAGGGGACCTCCTTCAAGAGCTGAGAGTAAACGGCGGCATCGACAGGCAACCGACAGTCGCCATTTTTCCCATCGGCCATGCGCCTTGCCCGTTCAGCTTTCTTTCTCGTCCGCTTTCGATTCTCCTGATTCAGCCGTTTCCCCGGGTTCTCCCGCAACAGCCTCCTCCGTAGTCACTTTTGCCGCCCGTACTGCTGTCACGGTAGCAATAGAAGCATCCTCGTGATCAAGTACCGTCACTCCATCAATGGCGGCAATATCTCGTACCTTGAACGAGTCGCCGATGTCCAAGGCGCTGATGTCCACCTCGATGAATTCCGGCAGTTTCGTGGGAAGACAGGATACCCTGAGCTCCCTTTTCACGTGCTGCAATTCACCGCCATTTTCGACGCCTACGGGTTTTCCCATAAAGCGAAGAGGAATGTCGAGGGTAAGTTCGTGGTCCATGCTGATTTCATAAAAATCGGCATGAAGAAAGCTTCTGCTCAGCGGTTCGACCTGAAGCTCCTTCACCATGGAGAGTTTCTCGATCTTTTTGCCTCCATCATCGATAATCAGCTTGATGAATACATTTTCTGCTTTTTGCTTTCTGAGCTTCATCAAATCGGAAGAATTCAGCGTCAACAGGAGGGAGTCGCTCCCACGGCCGTAAAATACCGCGGGGAGCAATCCCCGCTGTCTTAGTCTCCTGGCCGGTCCTTTTTTTGATTCCTTACGGATACTGGCCTTTAAATCGCATATTTCCATTCCTGCCTCCTAACCCCGATTAACGGGACACGTTCGTTAACGAAATTATTTTTCTGCCGGAAAAACGCAGGAAATAATTTCTCACTTACTAAATAAACAGTGAACTCATACTAAATAAACAGTGAACTCACTGAATCGTTGTAATAGATACGCCTTACGGCTTCGCTTAAAAGACCGGCGACGGAAAGCACCCTGATGCGGTCACAGGTCTGCGCGTTTTCGTTGAGGGAGATGGTGTCCGTAACGATGACTTCTCTGATATTTGATTTTTCAATCCGCTCAATAGCGGGCCCGGAGAGAACGGGGTGGGTGCAGCAGACGGAAACTTCCGTTGCTCCTTCTTTCTCCAGGGCGATTGCCGCCTGCACCACGGTTCCCGCCGTGTCTATCATGTCGTCGAGAAGGATGGTCCTTTTGCCTTTGACGTTACCGATAATGTTCATCACCTGTGCTTCATTGGGACCTTCTCTTCTTTTGTCTATTATCGCGAGATTTGCGCCGAGTCTGGTGCCAAACGCCCTCGCCCGTTCCACCCCGCCCGTATCAGGAGAGACGATAACCATATTGTCCTGGTAATTTCTTCGCATGTATTCCAGCAGCACGGGAGTCGCGAAGAGGTTGTCCACGGGGATGTTGAAGAATCCCTGTATCTGCCCGGCATGCAGGTCCATGGCAAGCACCCGGTTTGCGCCTGCCGCGGTGATAAGATCGGCCACGAGCTTTGCCGTGATGGGCGCCCGGGGCGCAACTTTTCTATCCTGCCTGGCGTACCCGTAATAGGGTATTACCGCCGTTATGCGGTCCGCGGAGGCCCTTTTCATAGCGTCGATCATGATGAGAAGCTCCATCCAGCTGACGTTTACCGGCGGGCAGGTGGATTGGACGATAAAAACATCCATGCCCCGGACATTCTCATTGATCTCAACCCTCGTCTCGCCGTCACTGAAGGTTGT
This sequence comes from uncultured Syntrophales bacterium, assembly GCA_964614365.1. GTDB lineage: Bacteria > Desulfobacterota > Syntrophia > Syntrophales > JACQWR01 > JACQWR01. The sequence goes on from CAZTLA010000106.1 coordinate 8,946, forward strand.
TACATTTGCCTTTCCCAGGGGGACTCCCAAGTTTTCACAAATATTGCGGGCGAGCGGTAGACTTGCATTTCCGGAAAAAACCCTTATCTTTTCGAGCATCTGAATCCTTTCAGCAGGGGACTATATGAATATTGGCTGGGGCGGGAGGATTCGAACCTCCGAATGCAAGAACCAAAATCTTGTGTCTTACCGCTTGACGACGCCCCAGTTTCTTATTAATGCAAATACCCTCGTAAGTAGAGAGAGGGCGGGAGCATTTCCTCCGCTACAGGGAATGTGCCAGGAACACGGACCACTGGTTCCCGCCCGCTTCCTTCAGGGCACCTACTGCCGTTCGTGCTGCTTCTTCTCGTTCAAATATGCCGAAAACGGTGGGACCGCTGCCTGACATCAAGGCGCCGAGAGCGCCGAATTCTCCCAAGAGCGCCTTCATACGTTGTAAGACCGGATGGAGGGACAGCGTGATCGTTTCCAGATCATTATGAAGTCCGCTGACCAGATCAGCGGTCGTATAAAAGCGAGGAACTTTATAATGTATCATCCTTTTTGTCAATCTTAAATTGAGTTTTTCGTAAACCATTTTTGTGGATAATTCAAAACGCGGATTCACCAGTACGAACCAGAGAAAGGGGAGGTTGTTCAGTGGTTTAAGCCGGTCGCCGATGCCGAAAGCCCAGGCCGCGTTTCCGGCAATAAAAAAGGGGACGTCCGCCCCCAGTTTTACACCGATTTTCATCAGATTGTCAGTAGTGTAGCCAAGCCCCAGTATTTCATTGAGCGTGATGAGCACGGTAGCCGCATCGGAACTGCCGCCTCCCAGACCGGCCGCCACGGGGATGTGCTTCTTGACCGTGATTTCCATGCCTGCCGGATATGATGACTTTTCGAATATGGCCCGTGCGGCCCGGTAAACGAGGTTGTCCTCATTTTCCGGGAGAGAACTGCCGGGACACCGTACGGTGATTCCTTCCGGGCGAGGATGAAAGTGTATTTCATCGTAAATGCTTATCTTCTGCAGGAGTGTTGCTATATCGTGATAGCCGTCTTCTCTTTTCCCGAGCACTTTCAGGTGCAGGTTGACCTTTGCCGGGGATAATTTTTTTATCATCCTT
>CAZTLA010000107.1:0-10041 GCA_964614365.1 uncultured Syntrophales bacterium
CGGATTCACGGACCGATATACGGGACATAAAAGTCCTGCCGGAACCGCATCTTGCTTCGTCCCGTATCATAAGGGGCCTGGTTTTTGCTGTTCTTGCAGTCGCCGCGAGCGCATATTATCTCTCGAGAAAAATGAAGCAGACCAGAGCTCTTTCTCCCTATGAGATTGCTTTTCATGCCCTTGAAACACTCCGGAAACAGGATATCCTCGCGCATGATCGCATCGTTGACTATTATGCCGCGATCTCCGGCATTATCAGACGTTACCTGGAGAGCGAATGCGCTCTCAAGGCAGTGGCAATGACAACGGAAGAGTTTCTTTCCGCGATCGGGGAATCGGGAAGACTTCCTTCTGAAGGGGGGGAACTCCTGCGGGATGTCATGACCCGTTGCGACCTGGTGAAATTTGCCGGCTATGAACCGTCCCCGACGGAAAAAGTCTCGATCCTTTCTTCTGCACAAGAGATCATTGAGCGACTAAGGGGGAATGCCGCAGCATGAAATTCCATGATCCCCTTCTCTTGGCGCTTCTGCTCATTATTCTTCCCGCATTATTCTTCTTAAGGAGGAAGCGCAAAAGCTCCGGCCTGCGCTTTTCAAGCGGCAATCTTTTGGATGATCTGAAAGAAACCTTCCGGATAAAAATACTGAAGAATATGATTTTCTTCAGGTCCCTGTCGGTCATATGCATTATTCTTGCGCTTGCCAGACCCCAGGCAATACAAGAAGAAACAACGATCGTAAAAGAAGGGATAGATATCGTCCTCGCCGTTGATGCATCCACAAGCATGCTTGCCGAAGATTTCCATTTGCAGGGGGGACAGAAGAACAGGTTTGACGCGGCAAAAGACGTTATGAAAGGCTTCGCCCGCAGCAGGGAGCGCGATCGGATCGGGATGGTCGTATTCGGCTCACGGGCATATCCCGTGTGTCCCTTAACTCTTGATCATGAATGGCTTCTGGATAATCTTCGCCGGGTTGAGATAGGAATGGTGGAAGACGGCACGGCCATAGGTTCCGGTCTGATTGCGTCGTTGAACACCCTGAAGAAATCAGATGCGAAAAGCCGGGTCATTATCCTTCTGACGGATGGAAGAAACAATGCCGGGGAAATAACCACGGAAACTGCCGCCGGCGCAGCACGGGCACTGGGCGTGAAAATATATGCCGTGGGAATCGGGTCACGGGGAACTGCGCGCTATCCGGTCCGGGACCCCTTCGGCAGGACGGTCTACAAAGCGGCGGATGCCGATATTGATGAGGAAACCTTAACGACGATCGCTTCAAAATCCGGCGGCAGATATTTCCGGGCTGTCGATATGAAGACGCTCACAGACATTTATCAGGAGATAGACAGACTGGAAAAAACGAAGATTGAAGAAACGGTCTATCATCACTATCGGGAATTATTTCCTCTGTTCCTGTTGCCTGCCCTGTGTTTGCTGTTTTTGGAGGTTTTTCTGAAAAACGTGGCTTTAAGGATAATGCCTTCATGATGCTATTCGGAAATACGAACGCGGGCTATCTCTTTGTGTTGTTCATTCCTCTGCTGCTTTCCTCTATCAGCGGACAGAGGAAGAACAGAAAGGCCGCTGACGCTTTTGCCCACAAAGCCCTTCTGGCGGAACTCATGCCTGCGAATCAAGCAAGAAACCGGATCGTAAAGAGCCTGTTGATTCCCGGCGCATTGGCATTCTGTATCCTGGCTCTGATGAGACCCTTGGGGGGATTGCAGGCAAGCACCATGAAGCAGAACGGGATTGACATAATCATTGCCGTTGATGTTTCCCAAAGCATGCTTTCGGAAGATGTGAAGCCGAACCGGCTGGAATTTTCCAAGAGGGCTGTCCGGGATTTCCTCAAGACCATGCGAGGCGACCGGGTCGGGCTGGTGGCTTTTTCCGGGAGCGCGTTCCTGCTCTGTCCCCTAACCCTTGACTATTCCATGGTTGGACTTACGCTTGACGACCTCGATACGAATACCATTCCCCGGGGAGGCACCTCTCTGGCAAACGCCATAGCCGAATCCGTGAAAGGTTTTCCGGAGGCGCCGGAAGAATCACCGGAGGGATCAAGGGTGATTCTGATCCTCACGGATGGCGAAGAACATGAGGGAGATATGCTCAAGGCAGCCGAAGCGGCAGGGGGGAAAGGAATCACGATATTTACCGCAGGAATCGGAACCGTGGCGGGAGAGCTTATCCCGTTGAGAGCTGAAGGCGGCAGGGGAGGATTCTTAAAAGACCGGAAGGGAAATGTGATCAAGTCCCGTCTGGATGAGGAGGCGCTGCGAAAAATTGCCCTGCGTACCGGAGGGGAGTACCTGCGATTGGCGGATGCGGGGCCGGATTTGAAGCGCTTCACGGAAGAAAAACTCTCCCGGCTGAAACGCCATGAAACCGAACGTAAACGGAAAAAGGATTATCGGGAATGGTTTCAGATACCCTTATGCATGGCCTTGCTGCTGCTCATTATGGAGACGTACATTTCGGAGAGGAAGAAGATCGGATGAAAGATTCTTTTCTGAAGGGTATCGGGATATCCGTCTGTGCCCTGTCCGCAGTCACGCTCTCTCTTGTTTTGCTCGAGTACGGAACACTGAAAGAAGCCGGCCGTCTTGCCAAAGAAGAGAAGCATGACGATGCACTGAAGCGATACCACAACAAGTTGGTCAAATACCTGCATCCGGATATTGTTTCGGTGAATGCCGGCGCCGTGTTGTATCGGAAGGGCGAATATCAGAAAGCCGTGGATGCCTTCAGGGAAGCCCTCGCTTCCCCGGATCCTTCTTCCCGTGCACGGGCGATGTATAATATGGGAAATTGCCGGTACCGACAGGGACAGCGCTCGGAACAGGGCAACCCGGAAAATGCAGCCTCGCTGTACCGGGAAGCTCTTGGGTATTACCAAACGGCGATACAGATGAATCCGGGAGACGCAGACGCCCGGTATAACCATGATTTGGCAGGGGAGCGGTTGAGAGTCATTGCACAGGGGACCGGAAAGAACGATGCGCGGAAGCAAATGATCGGCGATACGCGAGGCGGTGACGAATCTCAAAATAACCGGAATATCGCCGATACTCGGGATAGAGAAGTCGGACGTGAGAGCATGAATCATGTTGGTACAAAGAACGGCACGGCGGATGCGATGAAAGAGAAAAGATCGGATACGCGGATAGAGCCACAACAGACAACGATAAAAAAGGTTGAGATGTCAAGAAAAGAGGCGGAGATGCTTCTCGAGGAATACCGGCAAAGGGAAGAACAACAAGGTCTGCCTGGTGGCAAGACGACGAAAGGCTATCACCTTGAGGTAGCGAAGGACTGGTAGTTTCGACTATAATCGAAACTATTTGACGAAAGCTTCGATTTGGCGTAAAGATATCTATATGGACGCTATATATTATGCCTTGAATCCTTGGTGGGAAGGGAAAGAACCTGAGGCCGGCATTGGTCGTGATGCCTATCTCGAAAAAATTTCGACGTACCTCGCGCGGAAACAGATCGAAGTCTTTATCGGCAGCAGACGCACCGGTAAGACCACACTGATGAAACAGTTTATAAAAACCCTTCTGCAAGGAGCTGTTTCTGAAAAGGACATCTTCTACCTTGCCCTGGATCACCCTGTTTTATCCGGTATCCCAATATCAGAACACGTCAGGAACATGCGGAAGCTTTTTATGCATGATCGTGGCAGAAAATTGTATTTGTTCCTCGATGAAGTTCAGGAAAGCCCGCAATGGGAGGTGGAACTGAAATCCCTCTATGATTTGGAATCGCTCAAAATATTCTGTACCGGTTCCACGTCGTCGCTTATTGCGAGACAGGCAGGGAAGCTGACCGGCAGGCAAATCGTCAGTACTGTATTTACCCTAAGCTTTCAAGAGTTCATCCGCTTCCGAGGAGGATCGCCATCCCTCTCGGAGGACTATAAATATGAGCAGTTGGCCGATGATTATTTGAGCATCGGCGGGTACCCGGAGCAGGTTTTGCGTCCCTCCCAGGAGTATATGGCCAACCTCCTGGACGATGTTCTTGCCCGCGACCTGGCCCGGCTTCATCCCATTAAGAAGTCCTATATTCTGAAGGATTTATTGAGGCTGATCGGCGCTTCCACAGGCTCGCGAACCAGTTTCAACAAATTATCAAAAATTCTTGGTTTGTCTGTTGATACAGTAAAGGAATATGTCGGTTATCTGGAAATGGCCTTTCTCGTAAAACCCTTAGAAAAGTGGACGACATCCTATGCCGAAAAAGTGTATGCACAGAAAAAGATTTACCTTTGGGATAATGGCGTCAAAACGCTGCTGACAGGCTACGGCGATGACGGAAACAGGGCGGAAAATGCCGTATTCTTGGAACTGCAAAGAAACGCGATACCCTGTGGCTATTATGCAGAAAGCGACCGAGAGGTTGATTTTGTCATCGGTTCAGTGGCTGATCCTGTGCCGATCGAAGTCAAATACATCACCGCTTTTGACTGGAAGGATAAACGATTTGACGGCCTCAGGCTTTTTCTGAATCGCTTCCCCAACGCAAAAAATATCCTGTTGATTACAAAGAGTGTAGAGCTCTCAACTGCCGTAAATAACGTTGCCGTTCATGTTGTTCCTTTGTGGAAGTTCTTATGGTCTCCAGGCAATAATAGCGCTCTGTCCCGGTTTTTTTATTCCCCCTCAGTGTCCAATGAAAAAGAAAAATACCGTTGACACACATTTTTTTTACCTGCTCGCCGGCGTAATTCTCTTTATAGCCCCCTGGTCTCCCTGCTATGCCCTTGAACAGGCAGCGGTAGCGACACGGTCTTCCGAGGGAGGCAGTGCAGACGGGCCAGGCGACCAACAGCCGGACAATCTGCCGCCGGAACTGGCGGGCAAGATCATGCTGTCCCTCAAGATGGAAAAGGCGGAAGCCTATCCCGATGAAACGATCGGGCTCAGTATAAAGCTCTCGTACCACAATCTTTCTCTCCAGGACATTCAGTATCCCCAGTTTCCCCGGAGCGGTCTTTCTGTCGGAGTTTTTGGAGACCCCGTGCAGAATGCGGAGATGATAAACGGCAGTGAATATAAGACCCTGGAATTTAAGACATCTGTCTCCGGCCGGAAGACAGGGCATTTCCGGCTGGGTCCCGCGCAGCTTCAGTTTTCACTCCTGCTGCCTTCCCGGGATGCTGCCGACGCCTTTTTTGGAGGCCGGAAGACCTCGGTGGTAAAAGTTTCATCGGGTGAAATATCCTTGCAGATCAACCCATTTCCGGCAGCGGGAAGACCTGCGGACTTCTCGGGCGCGGTGGGTAACTTTGATCTTGCTGCGGAGGTCCGGCCGAACTCGGTAAGCACGAACGACCCCCTTTCCCTGATGACCGCCGTAAAAGGAAAGGGAAGTTTCTCTGCGGCGAAATGCCCGGGAATGCCGGCAAACAGTGGGTTCAGCATTCATGAACCCGTTGCAAGCAGGAAGGACGGGGAGATGTCCTGCGAGCAGGTCATCATTCCCTTGACGGATGCGGTACGGGAAATCCCGGCAATTACATTCAGCTATTTTGACCCACAGACAAGTGCCTATCACACGCTCAGGAAAGGCCCTTTCCCGATAAAGGTTATGGTCTCCTCTGTGGTCAATAGAGCAGGAGACCATAAGGAGAAGAACGATACAGGCGCCCGGCCGCGTGCGGAGAAATTCAGAGAGCGGATCGATATATTATTAAAAAATCCTGTAGTCTTGATGAGATATCTTCTACTGTCGGTTTGCATTACACTTCTGCTCATTTTGCCATACCGACAGAGAAAAAAAATTAGGGGATACATCAATGATTATCAAACGCGTTTGAGGGCAAAAAAAAAGGCGAAGAAGGGCATCAGAGATGCCAGAGAAATTATTAATGAATTGAATTCATTGGAGTTTTATACCATAATCTTCAGGACCCTCCAGGAATATCTCGGTTATCTCTTCAAGGCGCCCCCGGCGGGTATTACTGCGGGGAATCTGTGTACCTCAGATTTGCCGGGAGGCTTTGATCCGGATCTTGCAGAAAAAATAAGGACTGTTTTCGAGGAGTGCGACCGTGCACGGTATGCCTTGACTGAATTTGATCGGGCGCAGAGGGAGGAAGTGTTGTCACTAATAATAAATATTTTCCATAACTTACATATTACAGCGGGAATCAGCGGCATCGTCATGCGATGGTTTTGTCATCGCAGTAAGCCTGTTTTGTGAACGTGGTGGAGTTTAAGAAAGAGTAATAATTTTAGAATTTGTGTCGGATTACTTTACAATAAAAGTGCATTTTCCCCGCGGTTTTGAATAAATTTTAAATAATATCAATATGCTATAAAGCGGCACGCAATTTGCTACTATGCTCCCTGTAAGCAGTGTATTATCCTCAAAGATTCCTGAATAAAGATTGCAAAAAAATAGTAAGAAAAGGGGGTATCAATGAAAACAGTTAAATTATTTTTTGGGGTGCTGTTGCTGAGCTTGCTTATGTTCTCAAGCGCCTCGGCAGCGGTCGGTCTTTACGAATGGGGCGTCAGCCATAATGGCACGGTCAGCCAGAGCACACCGGTGTCAGGCTTCAATTTTGGTGCATTTGATTTCTCCACAGGACTGGGCACCATTACAGCCAATGTGACCGGTTTCGGCAATCATTACATAGGTGTCTATTTCGACCATGAGATCGATGAGGCAATAAATACCTATTTTAATGAATTTGGTCTCAGCCACGGGAGCCTTGCCGCAGGTCAATCATGGGAGATTGATGAACCCGGATTTGTCTTTGGCGATATTTTTAACAACTTCTCAGCGGGAGCATTGGACAACAGCAACGGTGTTCCGTCCACATCCCCCGATGATGTCGCCATGGCGTTGGGATGGGCTTTCAATTTGGCAGCGGGTGAAACTGCCTCTATTACGTTCACCGTTGGCCAAACTGCTCCGCAGTCCATATTCTACCTTGAACAGACTGATCCCGATAGTCAGGAATCGATCTACGCTTGGAGCAACTCAAAGCGCGGCGGTGGCAATCAGATTCCCGAACCGGGCACGCTGGTGCTTCTTGCCGCAGGCCTGGCAGGCCTTGCCGGCATGGGTAGGAAAATGAAGTAGTAAGGCAGAGATTAAAGATACATAAAAGGGAATCACAAATGGGGGAATAGCTGGGTCCATTCGGGGGAAGGGGTCCAGCTATTTCCATACAAAGAAAGAAAGGGGAATGATTTATGAGAAAGATCAGAGGGGGATATTTGATTGTGGCCTTGGCCATCATCAGCGTTTTTACCTTTTCCTCCCTGGCATCGGCAGCAGTAGATAAGGTTATCTGCGTGCCTTGGCAGGGGGACACCAGCAAACAGCACACCGCACTCAGTGGAGTTGCCGTGCAGTTGAAAGGCGTCATCAAAACGACGGGTACGACAGCAGTTTATTACAAATGGGTGTTTGGCGACGGTACGCCGGATACAGCTCCTGTCGCCCTCAGCGGTTCTACAAAGTACAATGTTGAAACGACACACACTTACACGGCAGCGTCAGGAACGCCCTTTACGGCAAAGCTGCAGGTTTCGAACACCACTCCCTTTGCCCTTTCGAAAGAGGATTCCTATCTCCTGAAGATCGAGGACAATACTGACGATTCCCGCATAAATATAGCCATCGACAAGGGGTTGTGGTGGCTCTATAAACAGGCCAATTCCAATAATCCCGTGTATGGCTCCAATTATGGCAGTTGGACCCAAACATATGACGGCAGCACTGCCATGACATGGGTTCAGACAAGCTATCTGGGGACTCTTGTTGCTCCGACTGCCTCAGCGGTACAGGCATTCGGCATCAACGGCCATAAGATCAACGGTAATCCCGACGAAGACCCCTATGTCGAGGCCGTTCAATACGGGATGAACTATCTTACCAAGGGGTATCGCTATTATACTAGCTGGCCGGCGCTCAATGCGATGGCGATCGGTATCCTCAATCGCGGCGGTGGAGTTATTGATGACCCTGAAGCAGGTCAGACGTCACCCAACGGTTATGGGATACAGGTGTACGAAGGTAACGATCATCAACCGTATATCGGCGGCCAGGTTATGGATGCCATCGTTTCCGTTGGCGTGGCGCCCACCGCCCTGACCGGCCGGGATTTCGCCCCGGGAACACCCAAAAGTCATGTCTGGACATACGGTGAACTCCTGCAGGACCTGGCAGACATGCATGCCTGGGGCCAATGGGACGGCGGGGGCTGCAACGGCGGCATCTGCGGTTCCTGGTGGTACAACTGGAACTATAGTTCTCCGGGAGACAACTCCGCCAGCCAGTGGCCGGTCATCGGCATGATTCCTGCGCAAGAGGCGCCGTGGAACGTTATCATCCCCTCATGGGTGAAGACATATAATGCCAACTGGCTCGCCTACAGCATGGGATGCAGTGGGCCGTCGTCATCCGTGACTTCCTGCGCGTATAACTTCTTCAGTTATAACGGCGTGGGCGGATGCGCCGGCGACAACTGCCAGCAGACCACCACCTCCGGCATGGTTCAGATGATTTTTGATGGACAGACCACTTCTGATCTTAAGTGGGGAAAGGGCCATAAATTTATTGCCGACCAATGGAGAAGTTTCTTGCATGATGGATCGGCTTGGGGCGGGTATAGGACCTACGGCTGGTATTCTTTCGCCAAGGCCATGCGGCTTGCACTGCCCACGGCAACAACGCAGCTCGCAAAAACCTCCGGCGCGAGCTTTGATTGGTACTACGGCGATCCAACGACGACGACCTGCACCACCGAGGCCAATTGCGAAAAAGGCCTGGCCCCGCGCATCGTTGAGATCCAGGCCGCCGACGGTTCCTGGAGTGGAAACCTGACCAATCAGCCCCTCACCACAGCCTGGATGATCATCACCTTAAAGCCGACTCTTTTTGCGTCGGCCCCGATCGCCTGCTTCAGCGCAGCGCCCAATCCTTCCTACGCAAACCAGGACATAACCTTTGACCCGACCTGCTCAGGCCATTCAGAGGCAGGCAAGGGCATAGGCAACCTGACCAAGTTTGAATGGGACTGGAACAACGACGGCACTTATGATGAGAGCACCGCTGCGCCGACACCTGTGCTTCACCAGTTCGCATGCGCGTCTCTTCCCTGCGCCTATCCGGTAAAGCTCAAAGTGACGGATGACAGCAATCCGGTCCTGACAGCAGCGGCGGTCGTAACCATCAACATTACCAACCCGCCGCATCCGCCGGTCGCTAATGCGGGCGGACCGTACACGACTTCGTTCTGCGCTGCTGACACGCTTGCGCTTGACGGCTCAAAGTCCGCGGATCAGGACGAGGGCACTCACCAGGCCGGCTGCAGCGCCTGTCCGGATGACACGATCACGGCATGGGATTGGGATCTGAAAGCGCCTCTTACCTTTGACGTCATCAACAAGTCAGGCAAAACAGTCACCTTGACGGCTGCCAATATCGCTTCCTTCTTCACCTCTGGATCAAATGGCATCGGCCTGAAGGTAACGGATAATACGGCACTGGCATATCCGGGCAGCGGACAGCCGAACCTGACCAACGCCAACTTCGGGACGGTAGATGTGAAGAACGCCTGCATCTGCAACCTTGTAGCACGGGCAAAGCTGAATAAGATTCAGCTTACCTGGACGGCGGTGTCAGGTGCGACCTATGACATTTACCGGAGCACTGAAGGGTCTAACACGGGCTTCGTGATGATAGCTTCTGACGTTGTTACGACGTATGCAACCTATCTTGATGAGGGCCTGACGATCGGTAAAAAATATTATTACCGAGTGGTGGTAAAGGGCGGCAGTTGCACCGGCGGTTCAAACGCAGCGAGTGCAATACCAACCGCCAGATAAGAACCGGACAATATGAAGCAGCAGCCCTATAAAGGCTGCTGCTTCATAAAGGACAGCTCCGGGAAAGAACATTAACCGATAACATTTTTCCTACGGGGGGCCATTTCATGGTCCCCCTTTTTTTGGGTGCGCCCGGCAGGGCGCACTCACTTGGAGGTGGAAGTCCTCTACGGACCCTGA
>CAZTLA010000108.1:0-9902 GCA_964614365.1 uncultured Syntrophales bacterium
GGCAGACATCTGTCTGAAATAGCTGAACTATTTTTTAGCAACTGTAGAAGATGAGCATTCCTATAGAAGCTGTCAGCCCAGATATGGCTGATAACGGGCATCGGGCAAAAGTGCAAGTTAATAAATGGTTAGGATGAAGGTGGGGTGTGGAATGAAAGAAGATGACATCCGTGCGGAGTATAACGCGATCGTCAGCTATCACACGGCGCTCGTCAACAGCCGCTTTACCGTAGCAGGTCTATTTGTCGCAGGTCTTGGCCTTTTGGGCGGAGCGCTTCTGAGGCCAGATGTGCCACCTCGGGCAAAGATCCTCGGGGCCGCCTTGGGTCTCTTTCTTACATTCTGCCTGTGGATTCTCGAACTCCGAAACCGCGCCCTTTTCGCGAATCTTGCGATGCGCGGCATTGATATCGAGCACCAGCATTTCGGTCTCACGGGCCGTAATTGGTACGCTGGTTTCTTTACGCGACAATACGCTCCTTTCAGTCAACAATACAAGGTTGGACCACAGGAAAGCGATTCTATCTCTGATTTTCCAGTGAATCCGCCTGGTCCGGACCGCGTGTTTGTTATTTTCCTCTTGGGAAGGCCTCTCCCTAAGTGGCTTGCTAAGGGAATCACTCATTCTCTCGGGTTCGATCTGCTTTATGTTGGAAGCTGCCTCTTCTGGGCATTCATTTTACTCTGGTACGTGCGAAGGCTGTGAGACGGCCTAACCACCCGACAGTGAATAAAGGTGGCGTGGTTTTGCATCAAAGCAGTTGCCCCGGCAGGTCGGCCGAAACGTTCGCACCGTGTCGCGGCGCGAACCAGTCGTTCAATCTGACTTTTTCCTCCGTCAATCGGGCGCTGCGCGCCCATTGCCAGGGCAAAAAGTCGGTCAACTCGCGCAATAAGTAAAGGAGGAAACAAAAATGGCGTTACCAAACAGTTATACGCTCAAGCCAAATGCAATTCCAGCTTACTTTGACGCAATTCTGGATGCACAAGCGCCGGAGCGCTTCTCCACAAAGTTTATCGAGAATCTTGGCTTCACTAATACAAATGACCGCCTTCTGATCGGCATATTGAAGGACCTTGGCTTTGTCAATGCCGACGCGGTTCCACAACAGCGGTACTATGAGTTCCTTGACCGGTCGCGGTCCCGTCATATCCTCGCCGAAGCTATCCGCGAAGCATACGCTGATCTATTTTCGGTAAACACTAAAGCGAATGAGCTCTCAGCAGAGGATGTAAAGAACAAGCTCCGCACATTATATACTGGGAAAAAGACAGATCTTGTGGTGGGTAATATAGCCAAAACCTTCAACGCACTTTGCGATTATGCGGACTTCAGCAAGCCATCGCAGGGTAAAACGCCCCTACAAACGGAGCCAGAGAAGTCGCAGAAGAGCGAAGCGAAAACAGAGAAGGCGATTGCAGAGAGTATCCGAAGTGTCGAGGGAACCATACGCCTCGAATCATTGCAGTATCACATAAACATCGTTCTGCCGGAAAGCAGGGATCAAGCTGTCTATGACGCAATCTTCAAGAGTCTGCGAGAACACTTGGGGTCCAGACATGGATAACCTTTACTCCTTCGTCTATCGCGGCCTTCTAACTGAAGAAAGCCTTGACAAGGTGGGCAGACAGCGAAGAAAGCATTTCGGGGCTTCTGATGCTGCCCAACTGCAAAAGGCGCTCTCCTTCGATCTACTGGATCAAGATTGTCTTGCGGATGCCCAGTTCATGTCCTCGGTCTATTGTGCGATTCATACTTTTGAAAACATGGTCCGTATGCTTGTCACTAAGGCAATGGCAGAGCATCACGGGGAAACGTGGTGGTCCAAGGTGCCGGACAGAATCCAGAAGACAGTCAAGACTCGAATGGAAGAGGACGCCAAGTTCCGCTGGCACGGCGCACGAGGCACGTCTGAAATGAATTACTGCGATTTCAGTGATCTATCCTCCATCATAGTTACCAACCGGGATGTCTTTGAAAACCTTCTCAGTAATCTCGAGTGGGCAAAAGCTGTCCTGAATGCCTTGGAGAAATCACGAAACATTGTTATGCATGGAGGCGTTCTCTCGAAAGAGGACATAGAGCGAATAGGTATGAACATCCGAGACTGGATCAGGCAGGCCGGATAGCACCAATTGCTAAATCTATTCAGCGGATCGCCGGTTTCCCCGGCTCCCGCCGATGTCTATGTTATGATATCATGCAGACAATTAAATTACAAAGGAGACGGAAGCATGGATATTCTTGACAAAATTGATGCGGACCTTGCGGCCAGCATGAAAAGTAAAGCAGGCGGTTTGCGCGTATCTACCCTGAGGATGATGAAGTCGGCCATTAAATATGCGGATATTGCCAAGAGGGGTAAAGGGGAGTTTCTCGAAGAGGATGTCCTTGCCGTGCTCTCCACCATGGTCAAGCAGCGGAAGGATTCTGCTGAGCAGTATCAAACGGGGGACAGGATGGACCTTGTTGAAAAGGAAACCGCTGAAATAGCCGTTATCCAGGAATACCTCCCCCAGCAGCTTACCGTTGACGAAATCGACCGGATGATCCGCTCGGCCATGGAAAAGGCGGGTGTAACGGGGATGAAGGATATGGGGAAGCTTATGAAAGAGCTCATGCCCATGGTGAAGGGGAAAGCGGACGGAAAGGTTGTCAATCAGCGGGTGAAGGAGATAATAGAGAAGATGGCTTCATGAATCCTGCGGGTGGCGCATTCCCCGCATCGTACTGCCAGCTTCCTCTAAGACTTTTCCCGTTCATAACGGAATCGTCAAAGATTCCCGGACGTGGCTTTCGACAACTCATTCCGTATCGCCATGCCGATCGTTTCCAACTGGTAGGGCTTCCGAACATAGCTCCCCGCCCCTAACTCCAGGGCTTCCTTGACCCGCTCCGTTTCCGAAAAACCGCTGACGAGAACGGCTTTCTGCAGGGGATTGACCTCGAGAACCCGCCGGTAGGTCTCCAAACCATCGATTCCCGGCGACATAATCATATCCAGCAGCATCAAATCAACCCGATTGCTCTTCAGATACGCGAGCGCTTCTTCTCCGCTGGGCGCCACCTGGACCTGGTAGCCGAGCGTCGTCAGCATGCTGGCAGCCATTTCGCGTTGTTCGCGCACGTCATCCACCACCAGGATGGATTCCCCCCGCCCCCGGTATTGTTCGAGGGGAGTTTTCATCTGGTCTCCGCTCATCTCCTTCTGCGTACTCGGGAAATAAAGCGTAAAGGTGCTCCCTTTTCCTACGTCGCTTTGCACATCGATATAGCCGCTATGATCCTTCACGGTTCCCCAGACAACGGCCAGTCCAAGTCCCGTTCCGCTTCTGCCCATTACCTTTTTCGTATAAAAAGGTTCGAATATCTTCCCGATGTCGTCTGCCTCAATGCCTCCGCCATTGTCGGATATCGTCAGGACGACATAGTGACCTTCATGCACCTGATCATAATCGTGAATAGCTTTGTCGAGATAACGGTTCTCCGTCCGGATCGTTACTTCACCTTTTTCAGAAATTGCTTCTGCTGCGTTTGATATCAGGTTCATCACCGTCTTTTCCAGATGGATCGGAGATCCCTTGATATTCAGAAGGTCAGGGGAGAGGTCCGTTCTGAAGGTTACATTCGGGTGGTAGGCCAGCAACTTCTCATACACCGGGCTCTTGAGAAAATCGGAAACCACCCGGTTGAGATTGATCACTTCCGAGACACTCACTCCCCTTCTGGCCAAGGTCAAAAGATCCTGAACAATTGAGGCGCCTTTCTCACTGGAAGCAAGAATATTCTTGACGTAGTTTCTGGATGGATCCCCCTCCGGGAGCTTATGGAGGAGCAACTCCGAGTATCCGACAAGTACACCAAGTACGTTATTCAGATCATGGGCCACTCCCCCGGCGAGGGTGCCGATGGCCTCCATTTT
Source organism: uncultured Syntrophales bacterium (assembly GCA_964614365.1). Lineage (GTDB taxonomy): Bacteria > Desulfobacterota > Syntrophia > Syntrophales > JACQWR01 > JACQWR01. The sequence goes on from CAZTLA010000108.1 coordinate 3,924, forward strand.
CTCGACGCGTCGTAAGCGCTCCGTCAGTTTCAGATATTCTTCCTCCGCCCGCTTGCGATCGGAGATGTCCTGGATCAATCCATCATAGGCCTGGAGCCTGCCCTGCGCGTCATACCGCGGTACGGGTGTATTTCTAACCCATCGCTGAATGCCATCCTTGCGGATGATGCGGTGCTCGATCGGCGACACTCCTTCTCCCGCCAACACGCGCCGGGCCTGCTCCTGCACCGCCGGGCGGTCCTCGACCACCACCATGTGCAACCACAGATACGGATCCGTGGCAAATTCTTCCTCCGAGTAACCCGTGACAGCCCTGCACCCTGCGCCATGTCGCGTCTCCATTGCCTTCCCCTCATCGACGCGCACCGTATAGATATAATCGGTGATGGCCTCGATGATGCGGCGATAGCGGGTTTCGCTTTCTTTGAGCGCATTTTCCGCCAACGTGCGTTCCGTGATGTCATGCCAGATAGATCTGCCGTAATTCCTCATGGCTGACGCATTGACACAAACGGTGATGATCCTGCCGTCTTTGCACACCACGTTTCGTTCAGCCTGTACCTCGCCGATATCTGCAAATCGTTCAAAGGTCTTTTTTGCCTCTTCCACGCAATCGGGGGTGTAGAACTCGAATATGGAGCGACCCAGCACTTCTTCACGGGTGTATCCGGTAACGCGAAGAAATGTTTCATTGCATTCCGTGATCCTGCCTGTTTGCATATCCAACGAATAGTACGTGTCCGGTGCATACTCATAGAGGTCGTGATATTTTGCCCGGGATGCTTTCAGCGCCGCTTCCGTCTCTTTCAATGCGGTTATATCATGTCCGATGACGGCAATTTTAGTTACTTCGCCAGTGGGCAATTTCACCGGAGCGAATGTCCGGTAAATATATTTATCACCGGAGCGATTTCTGTGTTCATCCGTAACGGAACGACCCGTAGCAAAAACTTCTGCAACCCGTGCGGCAAAAATATCTGTCACTTCCCTTGTATGGAGGTCGCCGTACTGTTTGCCGATAACCTCGCTCATGGGTGCGTCGAAATTGGTGGCCATATTCTTGGTGATGAAGAGATAGCGGCACTGCCTATCCACGAGAAAAAGAGATTCGTTCGTTAATTCCGTCAGCGGAGAGTAAACCTCTTCAACGGTGCTTTTTAACGCGGAGAAGTTTTTTTCGAGGGCCGCAATGCTCTTTCGAAACCGAGCGTGGATTTCTTCCGCCATACGAATCCTGTAGTGAGCGCATTCCCTGCGGCAAGCCGTAGGGAATGCGCTCGCCGCCAAATGCATTACGTGGCAAGCTTTAACCAAACAAATAATTGGCCCGAGGTGAATGGAACGTGAAGGATGCGGTCGAATACGCAGTAGATTAAGGCCCAGGCGATTGCCGTGAGAATAATGGATATCGGCCATTTTTCCCGTGATGCGATTTTAAGCTGGAGAAACGTGCACAGAGGCCCCCCCAGGGAGAAACCGAGCAACCAAATCGCAACAAAGTAGCCGATGATCCATCCGGTGATCCCCAGCGTACGCCGATTGACAAGATCGGCTGCCATTCCCATCGCCGTTTCTTTCGGAGGAGTTCCCTTTCCCATAAAATCATAAAAGCATTGGATAAGGGCAAGACAAAATACGGGAATGCCGATGACCCAGGGAAAGAGCCCCGTTCTCAAATCAAAATTCCGGGTTTTCCAGAGGGCGAGGATAAACAGGCCCACGATAATGAGACTGAAGACCGCGGCCCCGCTGAAGGCCGGTTTCGTTTCCTTCCCGCGTACGGCCTCCGGGGTGGCGGGCTTGATTTTCGTCTTTTTCCCCTTCAAAACCCCTGCTTTGAGGAAGGGATAGGCAGCCCCGATAATAGTCAATGACAGGATCACGAGGACGGCAGGCCGTAAAAGCCAGGCAAGTCCGTAATTATCCGTGGAAAGAAAGAGCCTGTTTTCCGCCAAGGGACCAAGCACCAATCCTAAAATCAACGGGGGACGGGGCCAATCGAATCTTTCGAGGGCCCAACCGAGCCCTCCAAAAAGAATCACCAGGAAAAGATCCTCAAAGGCGTTTTTTTCCGCAAAGGCCCCCAAATAAATCAGGAGAAGGATGAGGGGGATGAGCAAGCTGCCCCGGATGGTGGTGACTTTTACCAGTTGATTCAGAAAGAGAAAACAGACCGCCACGGTAATAATGTTGGAAACGACGTTGATCCAGACGAAGGAGTAGGTCAGGGCGAGGTGCCCGCCCTTTGATTCGGGGATGAGCATGTCGGGTCCCGGCACTATCCCATGGATAATGAAAGCCCCCAGGAGAATTGCCATGATGACGCTGGCGGGGACGCCGAAAGCAATCGTCGTTATCAGGCTTCCGCCCAACGTGGAGTTGTTGGCGGCCCCCGGTCCCAGAACCCCTTCTATTGCTCCTTTTCCGAACCGTTCTTTATCGGGAGTGCTCTGTACGGCATGAGCATAGGCCAGCCATTGCGTGGTTGCCGAACCCAATCCGGGGATGATGGAGCAGAACGTCCCGATGGCGCTGCAGCGGATAACCAGCCACCAGTGACGAAAGGTATCCTTCACTCCTTGCATGACCCCGCCTAATTTTCCTACGCGTTCCCCGGCGATGCTTGTACCCTGAACGGCCAAATCGATGATCTCCGGTATGGCAAAAAAACCGATGGTAATGGGGACCAATCCGATCCCGTCCCACAGGAACAACTGGCCGAAGGTGAAACGCTGTATGCCCGAGGTCTGGCAAAGTCCGACCGTTGAAAGAAAAAGCCCCATGCCGCCCGCAATAAGCCCTTTCAAGAACCCTTCGCCGCTCAGGGAGGCGACAAAGGTAAGACCGAGTATGGCGAGCATGAAAAACTCCGGCGAACCGAATGTCATAACAATGGGACGGACGACGGGGATGGCGAAGCCGAGAGCGAACGCGCCAAAAACCGCACCGATCAGGGAACTCATTAAAACGGCTCCCAGGGCGCGTCCTGCTTCCCCTTTCTTGGCCATGGGATGGCCGTCAACGATGGTGGCGGCAGTGCTGGGTTCTCCGGGAACGCCGATGAGGATAGAGGTGATGTCGCCGGTCGTATTCGTCACCGCAGACATCCCCAAGAGAAAGGAAAATGCTTCAACGGGGGTCATCTTTACAATGAAGGGAAGCATCAGTGCAAGGGCAGACGGACCTCCCAATCCCGGCAGAATGCCCACCGCAAAGCCGATCAAAAGGCCCAGAAGCATCAAACTGAAGGCCTGCCAATGGAATATCTGAGTCAGACCTGAGACAAAGGCATTCAGTATCTCAACCATGTAAGAAACTCCCCCTTGAATTCTTAAGGAATGCTGACGTTGCGTAAGCGCACGCCTCCCCCCCCGCAGTCAGTGTGGGGGAGGCGTGCGCGGTATCAGGTTCAGGAATCCTTTCCTATTTGCCGAAAAGGATATCCTTCAGTTTTGCGACCAGGGCACTGTTCAGTTTGAAGATGGAGCCCACCGCATTTTGAAGCTGTGTGGCGCTCACCGGTTCGATATCCAGTTTTGCCTTTTCCGCCTCCGCGAGAAACTCCTTGTCCTTTAAGGTGTCCGTGAGGGCTTTGGTAAAGATTTGTGCCTGCTCCGGGGGCGCGCCCGGAGGCAAGACGAAAGGTCTGGCGAAGATGCTGGGGCTGTGGATGCCCGCCTCGACCAACTGGCGCGCCTCGTCGGTCTTGGCGTAATTGATGGCCAAGGGAACTTTCGGCAGGTCGGGAAAGGCCTCAGGAACGGCCTGCAAGACGACGACCACGTCGCCCGTTTCCAGTGGCTTGCGCCAGGTGGATCTCATGGAGGCCCACCCCCAGGATGTGCCGGCAAGTTCTCCCTGCTCTACGGCCAGGCGGACATCGGCAGTGCCTTTGTACCCGGAGACAAGCTGGATCGGGAACCCAAGCGCCGCCTTCGCCAAGCGTATGACGCTGTCGGGGGCATACGCGCCAGGGGCCACGCCGCCCATTTTCACCGGCGTCTTGGAGGACATCCATTTTTCCATGCTGGTGATCCCGCTCTTTTTTGAAAAGGCATAGGCGCATTCTTCCTTAACGGCGGCGCCGATATAGACGAATTTTCGGGCATCAAATTCGACGCCTGGTTCCTGCAGCACCTGATTAAAGAAGAGACCGCCGTTAAAATGGCCGATGGTCAACCCATCCGGCTTCGCTATTTTGTACATGTAATTGGCTGCAATCAGACTGCCGGCGCCCGGCATGTTTTCCACGATGATGGTGGGTTTTCCGGGGAGATACTTTCCCATGTGGCGGGAGAGCACCCTGGCATAGGTGTCGTAGCCGCCACCGGCAGAATAGCCCACGATGATGCGGATCGTTTTGCCTTCGTAACTGGGCGCCGCAGATGCGATGCCTGCGGTTAGGGAAACAGCAATAAGAACGGCAGCAAAAAGAGAAAATGTTTTATTCATGGCACCTCCTTTTTCAAACGTGTTCAAATGTGTTGAACACCTGGTTTGTGGTGATCTCCGGCGGGGCCGGAGATTGCTCAGCGACGAACCGCTCAGGGCGGTTTACTGCCTGTTTGATAAAGTCTACTCGAATAGAGGGATTTGGTCAATACGGCGATGTGTTGCGCTCGCTGCCGAATTCACGAGTAAGTGTCCTTTCGTTCCTGCCGCTGCCGGTGGACACAAAATACCCGCCGGCAAAAATATACAAGGCTGCATAGAGTGTGCCTGTCTCGAGGATATGTTCATTTGTACCAGTTATCAATAAGTTAGACCGTGTTATTGAAAATGCAAAGGGCCTTTTGACAGGAAGGAATAATGCCATTACGGCACAGTTCCTTATTTTTTATTTTTTAATATCGACAGTTAGAAGGAATATATCATTCTGGCATAGTTCATTATGGCACATTATAGGAAACCAGTTTCCTGCGCAAGGTGTTTAATCCGATTCCCAGCAACCTCGCCGTTTGTAATTTATTTCTCTCGGTCTGTTTATAAATTCTTAAAATGTGTTCCTTTTCCATATCAGCCAGGATCATAACAGGCGTTTCTGCGGATGATTGCTTTGGGGGGTATTTTTTCATGCGGAGATTTTCGGGAAGATGGGTGATTGATAGGGGGCCTCCACGCGCAAGATTGGAAGAGGAATAAAGAATAGATCTCAGCTCCCGGACATTTCCCGGATACTCATAGGCGGAAAGCGCGGTGAAAGCTTCTTCGGTGACGCCGATTGATGAATCTCCTTTTCCAAATTCCTTCAGAAAGGTAGAAATTAAAAGGGGGAGGTCGTCTTTTCTTTCCCGGAGGGGCGGGAGGTGGATCCAAGCGCCTTTTAGGCGCCAGTAGAGATCGCCACGGAATATCCTTTTGACCATGAGCCGTTCAAGATTGGCGTTCGTGGCGGCAATGATGCGAATGTCGACCTTCCGCGTAGTACTGTCGCCAAGTTTAATGAACTCGCCGTTCTGAAGCACCCTGAGCAGTTTCCCCTGAAATTCAGGAGGAAGATCGCCGATCTCATCGAGGAAAAGGGTGCCGCGGTGCGTGTGTTCTAAAAAACCCTTGCGGTCTTTCTCGGCCCCGGTAAATGCCCCTTTCGTATGTCCGAAAAACTCGGCATCGAAGAGATTCCCCGACAGAGACGCCATGTTAATAGGGGTGAACGGAAAGGCGTTCCTGTCGCTGCACCGGTGGATGGCTTCTGCAAGGAGTTCTTTACCCGTTCCGCTTTCCCCGGTGATGAGGACGGGAACGTCGCTCATGGCATGGAGTTCCGCTTCCTTGAGAAGTCGCAGCATTTTGTCCGATTGAGTCGTAATCCCGGAAAATGCCGTTTTATTGAACAACTCCGGAAGGGTTGCAGTTCGACCGGCCTCCAGAACCTCCAGAAGTCTTTTCCGTTCGAGGGCGCGTCTGACAGCGGATATCAGGCTATCCCTCGATACCGGTTTCAACAGGTAGTCATATGCCCCTTTCTTCAGGCATTCG
>CAZTLA010000109.1:0-9794 GCA_964614365.1 uncultured Syntrophales bacterium
TCTTCTTCATGCTCCGGCTCCCAGAAACCCAGCGAGTATCCGTGCCAGGGCACCTTGGGGCTGAGCGCGGGCAGGCCTTCCTCTTCCCATATCCGTTTCGCCTTCTCCATGAACTCTTTCCGGGGCAGGGAAACCGGCGGATAGGGCCATTTCATGGTTGCGTTGATCAGGAGCGCCGAGCACCCGTTGGGAGGCGGATACCAGTGGGGATCTGTCGGCGGCGATGCTGAAGGGTCAAGGTGCGATTCTTTTCCCATCGTGATGCGGGTATCCAGGTGGGGCTGCACCCGGAAGCTCAGAGCCCAGTTGACCGACTCGGCATCCCAGGGATCGATGTCCTCATCCACGACGATGATGAACTTGCCTATGCCGGGACCAAATGCGGCAGCCCCGTTCAATGCCTGCCATGCCTCCGAGGGAAAGGACTTTCTCATCCTGATGACGATATAGGGCTGACTCCCGCAGCTTTCCAGTGTCGCGACATCCATGATGCCGGAGATGTTGCAATCGTGTTTCAGGAATTTATACAGGGCCGCCTCGATGCCGACCTGGCGGAGTTTGCTGCTTTCGCTGGGCGGGAACTGGCTCAGGAAGGCGTTGTAAATGGGGTTCTTTCGATGCGTGATGCAGGTTATATCAAAGAAGGGCATTGTATCGGGCACTCCCATGTACCCGGTATACTCACCGAATGATCCTTCCTGCTCCATGGAATCTATGGGGAATTGACCTTCAAGAATGATTTCCGCTGTTGCCGGAACCTCCATATCCACGGTCTTGCATCTGATGAGTTCCACCGGTTCGCCGGCAATCGCGCCCGCCACCGTGTATTCATCGGTTCCGTAGGGGATCTTTGCCGTAGCGGCAAGACCGATATTGGGGGTGGGGCCGATGACGATGGCGGCCTGCAGCGGTCTACCCAGCTTCCTGCTCTTTTCCCAGTGCATGCGCAGATGCTGTGTGCCGATACACTGAATCCCCAGCCTCGTGCCGCTTTTCACCATCGAACGGTAGTTCCCGATGTTTCTAATTCCCGTCTCCGGGTCCCTGGATACCCAGTTTGCGGCGGTGAGGTACGGGGCATTATCGAATCCGGGCGTGGAAATGGGGATGGGGAACTCCGCCATTCCTCCGTGCTCGAGGAGCCCGTCTCCCACGTGAACCTCCTCCTGGGCAGGTCCCGTTTTAACCAGGCGGGGTGCGAGGGGATTCATCAGTGCCCTTGTCCATGCCTTCGCGATTTCCCGTGGACCGCATTGCATGGCCAGACCGTAGATCTCCCTCGACGCGGCATGGATGGCGACCGCCACGGGGATGCGGTATTTCCTTCCCGTGACATCGACCACGTTCTCGAACAGGAATCCCCGCCGCTCGGATTCCGGGAGTCCTCGGAACTGCCACCGGACCAGGGGATGGAGCTCGGTTTCCTTGTTGATTTCCCGTTTTATCCTTACGAGCTTTCCCTGTTCCTCCAGGGCTTTAAGATATTCCCTCAGGTCGCGGTAATAGGCCATGGTAATCTCTCTCCTTACTACCAGTTAGTGAACGTTCGCTGACCTTTCGGTAAAAAATACTCTCTCCCCAAAGAGAAAGTCAATACAGTTACTGGTTCAGTGCTGAATTACCGGTAAATTTCCATTTACACCATATATCCGATGGGTGGTTATCCGGGGGGCAGAAAACGCATTCCACGCGCACAGACGGATCGATAATCTTTGCCACGGCCTCGTAGCAAGCAACCCCCGTTGATTTACAGGGAAACGCTCCTCTCCGGGCCCGCATTCTTCCCTCCTGGGGGCGACAGGAAGTAATCCACAGGTAAGCGCAATCCCCATTCGATTCATCCACCGAACATTCAAACGGCATTGCAGGATCGAAGGTCATAAAACGGAGCGCCTTCAATACGCCCTTGACTCCGCCCCCCTCTATTCCCATATATTTTTTGATCCTCCGCGCTTCCGTTAATGCCTGCTGTTTCCACATCTTGATATCAAGCTCAAGGGCGGCTTCAAGTCCGAATTTATCCTCCACCAAGGTAAACCACAGACCATCCAATGTCAGCCAGTTCACTGAGAACATTTCAATGACGGTCAACAACTGCTCTTTGTTCAGATCCTCCAGATGTCTCTTCATCATCGTCCCTATCAGCGCCGCTCCTTAGTCAATCTTGATAATTTCCCTCAGCAAGGCCAGATTCTCGCGAGGCTGGTTGAGAGCCCGCTTAATCATTCCGGCGACCTCTTCCCCGATCGCCGCGTCAATATCCATATCCACTTTTGCCGTATCTTTCAGGAATGCGGGATCGGACATGGTTTTCATATAGGCATCCCTCAACACCTGGAGCCTTCCCGCCGGCATTCCCGGCGGGGCGGCGGTAAGGCGGGCCAACTCGGCCACGCTGGCTACGATGGACAGGAGCTTCTTGCCTTTCGGCGCAACATTGAGTTCCGCGGCAAGAGGCACGTTCGGCAGCTCCCGGTGCCTTTTCCCGGCGATCTGCATAAGGGCGCGGCCTTCCCCCGCCCGAATGAAACTGATAAGGACGTCGTAAGAACCGATATGTCCCGTGATTTCGCCGCGCATCATTCCCATCTCCGACTCATGCCCCGTATATCCGGCGATGACTTTTATTTTTGCCCCTGTGGCGGCTGTGAAGATCAGCGTTTCGTTATTGGCCGCGCTTCCCACGCCGGAGCTGCCCATTTTGATCACTTCCCTGCTTTCCATAACGTCCTTGATGGTTTTATAGGGTGATTTTGACGAGACGACCAGTATCCTCGGTACGGCGGAGGCCTTTCCTATCCAGCTATACTTGGTCAGATCGAACCTGATGCCGGGAAGGCCGACGATCTGGGAATAGATGAGACCGGTATTGAAGGTGCCGATAGTCAGGCCGTTGGGCTTGGCAAGGAAGGTCTCATTGGCCCCGATGATATGCCCGGCGCCGGGAATATTCTTGACGATCACTATTGAGCCGGGAATGTACTTCTGCATGTATTTCCCGATCAGACGGGCGCTGATATCGTAGCCGCCACCGGGTTTCGTCGCCACGATATAGGTAATGACCTTGCCTTTAAAGAATTCGAGATCCGGCGATGCGGCATAGAGCGCCGATGTGAAAGACAGAACCAGGAACAATGCTATTACGAATATGTTTGCTCTGTAACTGTTCCCTCCAATCATGTTCATATCTCCTTCCTGCATAACGTTATATCGCATGAAGCTAATCGACCTTGATGATCTTTTTCAGCAGCTCCACATTTTCCGCCGGCTGATTCACCGCCTCTCTTACCATCTTGGCAACATCATCGCCGAAACCCGGTTCCAAATCCATTCCTACCTTTTCTGCTTCCTTGAAAAGCGCCGGATCGGTCAGCGCCTTCTTGTAGGCTTCCCTCAGTGCCTGAAGACGGCCGGGCGGCACCCCCGGCGGGGCTGCCGTGGGACGCCAGATTGAGGCCATATTGGCCATAAGCGCCAGCAGTTTCTTCCCTTTCGGAGAGGCTTTCTGTTCGATTGCCAGGGGCACATGGGAAAGTTCCGGGTGCTTCTTCGCGCCGAATTGCAGAATCACGGGGGTTCCTTCCGCCACGATGAAAGGTTTCAGGGAAATATAGGAACCTATCTGGCCGTCAACCTCGCCGCGCAGCATGGCCATCTCTCCTTCCCTGCCCATGTAGCCGGGAATAATCTTCAGAGGCAGATTCAGCGCTTCCGCGGCAATGAGCGTTTCCTGATGGTTGGCGGCGCCGACGCCCGAAGAAACCATCTTGACGGGTGTTTTGCTTTCCACCAGGGCTGCATAATTCTTTATGGGAGATTTCTTGTCTATGATGAGCACCCGTTCTTCCGTATTGCCCTTGCCGATCCAACTGTATTTTACGAGGTCAAACTTGATTCCCGGCTGACCGATGATCTGGGAATAGATCAGAGCGGTGTTGAAGGTGCCGATCGTCAGGCCGTCCGGCTTGGCGAGATAGGTCTCGTTGGCGCCGATGATATGTCCCGCCCCCGGAACATTTTTCACGATGACCGTTGCGCCGGGCAGGTACTTCTGCATATATTTGCCGATCAGGCGCGCATACATGTCGTAACCGCCTCCCGGCTTTGTGGCCACGATGTAGTTGACGACCTTGCCCTTGTAGAAATCCAGGTCAGCATCGGCGGCGTGGGCATATCCGGAAGATAACAGCATGACTGACAATAATAGTGCGTACTTCACCGGTCTCATTTTTTATTCCTCCTCACTTTGATAAGAGCTCGCTTTGCTACGGGGAGTGTAAGGAAAAGAGCGTAGTGTGTCAAGACATAATGGCCTGAATAATGGCTTGAACGTGTTTATAACCGTGTTTAAAACTGTTGACATCGTTCAGGCATGTCGTTATATTGAACGCCGATAGAGGAGAGCAGCAATCGGTCAGATATATGGCCGACCCGTTCCCACGGGCATAATAACGAACCGTCATTGCATATTTCATCTGACTGATACCCAGGAAGGGGGGGGAGAAATGTTTAAAAAGGTTCTGGTTCCTCTCGATGGTTCTCTGCTTGCAGAATGCGCATTGCCTTATATCGAAAACCTGATAAAGGATGGCGCCGTCCAAGAAGTTACTCTTCTTCATGTAGTCCTCATTAATTTTGACTGGTACACCGTAAAAGAGGATTTTAATTTTAGCGCCTTCAGAGAGAACCTTTTTGCTGAATCCCAAAAGTATCTGGAAAGTGTTAGACAGAAGATCGATCTTGGGGGGATCAAAGTCAAAACCGAATCAATTGAGGGCAACTTTGCCGCCCAGGCTATTGCCGAGTATTCCAAGAAGAATCCCGTGGGGGTGATCGTCATGTCCACCCATGGTCGTACCGGAAAAAAAATTCTGATGTTCGGCAGTACTGCGCTGAGTGTTCTGCATGATTCCCATGTGCCGGTTCTTTTGATCAGGCCAGAATCATGCCGGGTATAGCAGGAAGAAACCAACAATAAGCCGACCGATCGGTTTTCGAAGTTCTCTGCCGCAAGCTGCGGAGAACGCGCCCGCCTTGCCGGTTCAGGTCTGTTGTCTTAACCGGTTATCGTCTTATCGATTTCACGCTACAAACAATTCAACCGTTTTGCCGTCCTTGAGATTTACCAGTCCCTCTTCGCAGATCCGCAGGTAGGGGATCGCCGCCCCGGTAAGGGTAACCAGGGTGAGGAAGGGACTGGCGAAAGTGACGCCGAGCCGGGCGACCGCGTTCTTGAGTCCCTTCGTTTTCTGCGCCAGGACTTCCATGGAAAGCTCGGAAATAACCCCCAGGATGGGCATGGGGAGTTCCGCAACGACGTTCCCGCCTTCGCACACCACCATCCCTCCCTGCAGTTCGCGTATCCGGTTCACTGCAGCGGCCATGTCTGCGTCGTTTACTCCCGCCACGACGATGTCGGAAGTGTCCCAGGCCCCGCTGGACGCCATGGCGCCCGAGCGCAGGTGGAATCCCCTGACGAGCCCCACGAATTTCCTTCCCGGCCGGTGCGTCCGGTCTATGGCGGCGACCTTGATGATGTCTCTATCTGGGTCTGCTTTGATTTCCCCGCCGGAGACGGGCAGGTCCGCCAGCATTTCCGCCGTCACCAGTTCCGTCACCTGGTCAATGACCCGCACTGTCACGCGGGAAGATCCTGCCGGTGCGGCAATGCGAAAATCGGCAGCCTTCAGGAGACGAGGCAGGCGCACGCTGTGCATGCTCTTTTCGGTAAAGGTGTGGTGACGCGGGGGGATCAGAATTTTCCCTTCCCGTGCCACGACGCGTCCGTTGCTGATCACGTACTCCGGCTTTATCGTCTTCTCGTCCGGAATGATGAGCATGTCGGCGTACCTGCCGGGGGCGATGCCGCCGATGAGGCCGCTTAAGGAAAAATGTTCCGCCACGTTGAGGGTCGCCATCTGTACGGCGGCAACCGGATCGAATCCCCGGTCGATGGCCTTCTGCACCACGAAATCCATGTAGCCGTCTTCCATCAGGCCTTCCGGGTCCACTCCATCGGTCACGATGGTCAGCCGCCGGGTCTGCACGCCCGCATCCTTTATCCGGGAAATCGCTTCCAGGTCCCGCCGTATGTGTCCTTCACGGATCATGACGTGGATTCCCAGCCGCAGCCGTTCCAGGACCTCGGAAGCGGTGATGGGTTCATGGCAGGAGGAAACGCCGGCGGCGACATAGGCCATCAGTTTTTTTCCGCCGGCCCCTGCGGAATGGCCTTCCACCGTCTTCCCTGCGCGGAGGGTCTCTTCGTAGAGGGGGAGCAGCGGATCGGGGTTCTGGATGAGCGACTGCCAGTACGATTCTCCCAGCGCGATGATGTCATCCCGTTTCAGCAGTTTGCGAAGAATTCTTCGGGGAATGGCATGACAGGTGCGGCTGATGGAGACCATGGCGGCGACCGCGGAATAGATTTTGACGGGCTGATTGCCGTATGCTTCCAGGTAATCGAGCACGCCGTCATATCCGCCCATGGGATATACCTCCATGGTGTCGCCCACGATCGTGGTCGTGCCGCTCTTGATGGCATATTGCAGGAACTCCGCCGGATGGAAGTGGGAAAGATGGATGTGGCCGTCGATGAGTCCCGGAATGATCGTTTTTCCGCTCGCGTCGATGACGGTGGTGCCGGCTCCGATGGTGGCATCGGGATCATCGCCCACGTAGGCGATCCATTTGTCCTTGACGCTTACCGCCTGGCCTTCCAGGATTTCACCCGTATATACGTTCATCAGGCGTGCGTTGACGACGGCAAGGTCGGCCTGTTCCCTGCCCAGCGCCACGTTCATCAGTTGCTTGGCGCCGCCGACGCCCATGAGGGGCAATGTTCCGGATATGGTCATGATGGATTACCTTTCTGTTTCCCCTGCTGGTTCAGGCTTGCAGCCTGAACCAGGTATTAATATTTTGGTTCATTCTGCAAGATTGAACCAGCCCGGGGTTGTATTCTTAGACGATCGTGGTGAGAAGGCTCATCTGATCGGAACGGCCTTGTTGCCGGCCGGCGGGGAAGGCCTACCTGTGGGGCGGGAGTATAGAAAAAACGGTTTTTGGTGTCAAGCCAATTTGGCATCGGATACGTTCGCCTACGAATCAATGACCATTGACTATGGAAAAATTCGGCCGCATCGATATCCTGGTCAACAACGCCTCCATCTTTGTGTCGGCGCCGATGTCGCGCCTGCCTTTCGATCAGATCGACCCCGAGGAGTGGGACCACCTGATGAAAGTCAACCTGAAAGGGATGTGGTTGGCCTGTCGGGCCGTTGTGCCGCAGGTGCGGAAGCAGGGGTACGGCAAGATCGTCAATATCGGTTCCGGCACAGCCTTCCATGGACGGGGTGGCAGGATACATTATACCACCTCCAAGGCGGGTGTGCTCGGATTCACCCGCACCCTGGCCAGAGAGATAGGCAGGGACGGGATTAGGATTAACTGTGTGGCGCTCGGAAGCAACTGGTCGCAGAGGTTTTTCATCCGGTCAATCCGTCTGCATTGCCGACACGCTCATCATGGCCGTCATCCACAGGATATCCGGCGGCAGTTGCAACTCGCAGGTGGAATCCATCAGAAGATCGGACCGTGCCGCGAATTCCTCATCCTCCAACCAGAGGAGGAAGGCGACGGCAATCCGGGGAAAAGGGAAAAGCCGCACCGAGGCATCTGCCGCGGGAATTTCCTCTCCTCCCAGTTCACGGGCTCTTGCGAGGAATCCATCCCCGTCCCCGCCATATTTTTCGGTAATTTTGTGGAGCGGCAGCACGTGCGAACCGGTCAGATATATCTGCCCGCCCTTCATGGCGGAGGGCTTTATGAGCCTGCCGGTGAGGGGGATGTCTTTTGCGTGGATAAGGTAGCCCATGGTGGACGGGGGGGCATAGTCTTCCAGCCTGTCAAGCAGCAGACCATCCTGCGGCGTGTCGCCGCTGACGCTTTTCTCTGACGGAGAGATCACTGCCGTTTGTGAAAACATCTTCAGGAGGTAGACGCCCCGTTCATGGTCAAAGACAGCGTGCGTCCTTTCGCACACCTCAAGGGGATCGAGTTCCGCCAGGGTCTTCCACGCTTCTTTTTCACCGGGCTGCATGATGCTTTCTCTTTATCGGTATTTCATGTGGTAGTGAAACAATTTTATATATTCGTTGGCGAAGTATATCAGGCCGCTTTCCTCCTTCCACCAGCTTGCCTTGTCGAATTTATTGTGCGGTGCGGGGGCAGAGAGGATGGTTGCGGAAGAGCCGGCAAACTCCTTCTGCATGATCCACAGGGCGCGGCGGGTATGGAAGGCGGACGTGACGAGGATAACGCGTTTGATGTCGTGCGCATCAACGTAACGCCTGAGAACCGACGCTTCATCGCGCGTGCTGGTGGCGCCCCCGGGGAACGGAATGACCGAGATATTCCCTGCCGGCACGCCGAGCTTCTTCATGACCCTGACTGCGACGTCAGTTTCGTTTGGAAAGAGGCCTGCCTGTACGGCTGGCTCGTCCTCAGCCCTGGCTATCACGATCCGGTCCGCCCGCCCCTCGTGGAAAAGTCTGGCGGCAAGGAAGGGTCGGGTGTGCACGTCGCCGTTCAGTAGGAAGATTATATCGCCTTTTGGGGGGTTGTCATCGACCACAAGAAAAGATGCCATGCCGGTAAGCAGATGGATGCGGAACAGGTAAACGATGGCGATAAGGAAAGTAAACAGTAAAACCGTCCGCGAGAACTTCATGCGCGGAGAGGTTCCGCTGCGCTTTTTGCCAGTTTTCACCGACACCTCTCTCCGTTTTATTCCTGGAAACCACCGGCAACGCAATGAATGTATCGGTCAGACTACCGTTCGCGGCGGACGGGATTTTCCCTCTGAGAACGTTCAACGGTCTTGCGTTGTTTTAATTTGCTTATTCTTTCGCAGGCTTTTGCATTGCCTAAATTACAGGCTCGATTCAGGTCTTCAACGGCAGCCCCGGGTCTTTTCAATTGGGCGAAAATATTGCCCCTCAGCAAATAGAGCTTCGGGTTCTGGGGGCGCAGTTCGATGGCCCTGTTCAGGGATGCGAGTGCCTGCTCGTTTTTACCCTGCGTTCTCAGGATCATCGCCTTGACGGCGTGATTTCTGGAGTCGCGGGGGGCCAGTTTCAGTGCCATATCGATTTTTCCCATCGCTTCTTCAAGCTTGCCCGTTTGGTGGAGGACAATAGCCTGTCCGGCATAAGCCCCGTAAAGGGATGGATTAAGGGCAAGCGCTGCGTCAAAGGAGATGATCGCCTGATCAGATTGTCCGGTGTTGAGAGCTCTGTTGCCGTCTTGCAGGTGGTCCAGCGCCGACATTGTTTTGATGATTTCATCGTGTTTTTCTTTTGTTTCCGGCGCCGCTGTTTTTTCCCCACCCGGCCTAGTCCGTGCCGCCTTCAATTCAGCGAGTTCTTTCTGGAGCACCGCCAGTTGTTTTCTGATTTCCCCGGAGTCGTCCACGTTTTTATCTTCATCGTGCATTGCGTCAATGCGGCCTTTGAGGTTCGTCATGTCTATGTGGGCGCGAATAAGAATCGTGGCGACCATGTTTTCCCCGGACATCTTCCAGTCTTCCTTGAGGATGTCCACGGACATGATTCCGACGGCCAGCGTGTTTATCTGATCCTTCGTCAGGGTGAAATTTTTTGCTTCCGAGGAGCTTTTCACGTAGGTTCCCGCCTTTTCCAGGGCTATGCGTTTTGCCTCCATGAGGGCGAGCATCCGCGCGTCTTTCTTGGAATCCAAATCGCCCATCACGTATTTGCCTTCGGCGGTAACCA
>CAZTLA010000110.1:0-9753 GCA_964614365.1 uncultured Syntrophales bacterium
AACCCTGCCCGACCGCTCTAACCCAAGCTGTCTAACCGGAGGGGTGCAGTCCACATCTTCATACTATCTTGTCATTATTTTTCATGGTTCTGATGTTATACCAAAGATCCTGATCTTTGAGGTCACCGGCACGAAATGCCTTGATGATTTCCTTAATGGCATCGTTGACCGTATGTTTCTGTTTAAAACCGGTTGAAAGTAATTTATCTGAGTTGATCCTGTATGAACGGGGATCGTTTGACTCAGAAACAACTATTTCCGCAGGTATATGCTCAGTAACCTGTTTGGCAATATCAAGAATTGAAATATTTTCAAAACCGGCATTATAAATGCCCGGCGCCTTATCTCTCAGATTTAGAAAGTGAATAAATACATCGGTAATGTCTTGAATATGAATATTGGGGCGTGTTTGATCGCCGCCAAAGACGGTTATTCTTCCATTGGCTAAGGCTTGCATCGTGAGCATGTTCACGGAAAGATCAAGGCGCATTCGCGGCGAGTATCCGCAAACCGTTGCCGGACGAATACACTGCGCTGTGATCCGGTCTTTATAGCTCAAGAGAACCCGCTCACTGATCATTTTTGTTTTATTGTAATCAGAAATGGGCACGAGAGAAAGGTCTTCCGTAACTCTCGACTCTTCTTTTACCCCATAAACGCTACCGGAGCTGGAAAGGATGAACTGCTTAACATGATAGTTTATAGCCTTTTCAACCAAGCCCATCGTTGCCAGAACATTGACTTCCCATGATAGTTTTGCATTCAGGTCCCCGCAAGGATCGTTGGCGATGTTGGCCAGATGGATAATGGCGTCAATGCCTTCCATGGGAACGGCATCCACGTTGCGAATGTCCTCTTGAATGATTTTTAAATTTCTATGGCTTGGAAGAAAGTTGCCAAACCACATGATGTCAACAACTGTTACCTCATGCCCCAGGTTCAGAAGCTTTGGCGTTAGAACACCGCCGATGTAACCGCAACCGCCTGTCAGTAAAATGTTCATATTTCTCCTTAAGGTTTGTGTATATAGTCAAAAGGTTCTTTTTTAATTTCATCCAGATTGTCTTTTACCCAGGCGATCGTCTCTTCAATGCCCTGCTCCAGGCTGATCCGCTCCTGCCATTCTAAGTGCTCCCTGGCTTTCGCGCTGTCCAGGAGATAAGCCGCGTCCTTGCCGAGACGCTCGCCAACAACCTCAACATGATCCGAAAAGGAAACGCCCAACTGCGCGGCAATCATTTCTACCAGTGCACGGATGGAAATGTTGCGGGTCGTGGAAAAATGATAAATTTCACCAGGCAGGGCTTGGCGCGCCACGCGCAGCGTCCCCTCCGCCACGTCGCGGATATGGATGAAGGATCGCACCGAATGCCCGCCGCCGTGAAGTTGCAGCTTGCGCCCCGTTAAAAAAAAGAGGATTGTCCGAGGGATGATTCGGTAAAGCTGCTGCCCGGGTCCATAGACGTTGGCTGCCCGTGTGAACGCTACGGGGAATCCATATGCCTTGCAGAACGTTGTCAGGCTCATGTCCGCCGCCGCCCGGGAGACGGCATAGGGTGTGCTGGGATTATAAATCGCATTTTCCGGAATCAGCCCCTCGCAGGTCCCGTAGACCTCCGGCGTGGAGATATGAACATATTTCCTCAGATAGTCAGCGCGGCGCAACTGATCATGAAATTTCACCGTGGCCACGGCATTCGTCTGAAACCAGTGTTCCGGATGCTGCCAGCTTTCCGCCACCATGGACTGGGCAGCGAAATTGACCACATAATCAGGCCTGAAGGTGTTGATCCTGTTCATGATTTCCGGCAGATCATCATTGAGGTCCAACTGGTAGAAACGGAAAATCGTCGCGTTTCGTTGCCGGTAGGGAAGAAACACCGGATTCGGTTCGGGGGAACGGCTGATGCCGATAGTTTCCAGCCCCTCGTTAAGGGCATAATCCACGAAACTGGCCCCGGAAAAGGAATTACTGCCGATTACGGCCATTTTTTCATTCATTGTTATTTTTTCCCGTTTCTGATCCAGCCGCAGTTACGACCATTTTGTCGATCCAGTGATGCAGAATCGCTGCATGACAGGTTTCTGCCATGCCATAGGTTGTGGCGGGCACATAAAAATTCAAGTGGCCCAAGCCCCGTAACGAATTTTCCGGACCCATGGCGGACAGGGTAACGACGAATCCTCCAAGGTTCCTTGCCTCCCGGACAGCGCGTAGAACATTGGTGGAATTGCCGGAACTACTGATGGCTACCAGCATGTCTCCATCCTCCATTCTGCCACGCAGGGGCTCAGCAAAGACCTCTTCATAACACAGGTCATTGGCAATAGCGGTTATGAGTGATGGATCGAAAAAAACCTCCGTATGGACATGGGCATTCTTGCCTAAGTCTGCTGCAACATGGCTTGCCATGGAGGCGCTCGCACCATTGCCGATCACAAATACTGTCCTTCGCTGCTTTCGAATGTGGATGGTCTTTTCCACCCACAGGACGATGGCTCTATCCGTTTCCAGTTCTTCATCGTCGGACCGAACGGACAGAGACTGCAGAAGAACATTTAAATTTTCTGCGTAATTCAGCCAGGGCACTTTCGAGTTGTTCCTTTCCTCTCTTCTGAAAATTTCATGTGGAGGCGCCGGCGCAGATGGCGATGCTTTTCAGACCCTGCTCATCCAGGACTTTTTTTGAGGAAAAACCGGCATGGACTTCCGGGAAAAATACAATTTGATCTTCCTTTGTCATGCCACTTTTTTCAAGATACCGAATGAAGCGTGTTAAATCTGTTTCTGCAGACAGCACAAATATCTTTTTTTTCTGGCCTTCCGCATCACCAGGGGGGCAAAAAGCGTCATGATTGTTTTGCACCGTCAGGTCAATCACCACCGCGTGGATACCCTCCGCCAGGCTGTTCAGTATTTTTTTCGAGAATTCTCCATCATTTTTTTTGCAGAATTTACTCCAGGCATCGTTCCTGTCAATGGCGGCAGTAATGGTATCCGGGTATTCCCATTGCGCCGCCAGAAAACTCTCGATTGTTCCGATATCCCGGTGATAGAGGGTGTTGAAAAAGGTGTTGATTTTGTTCATATAGAAAGGAAGCACTTCGGTGCTGAAATCAACAAAAGATTTTCCCAAACCGGCAAGAAAGTCTATGACCACGGGTTGCAGGATATAGACAGCGGCGTTGGCCAGGTTTCCCGGCGGATTGACCACCTTTTCATAGAAGGCCTGCACAACGCCCTCTTCGTCCAACGCCACGATTCCACAGCTCTCCGGTGTCGGCGTGCTAAAGATCATCATCGTGATCTCTGTCTTAGGCGGCCGGTTCTCATGCGCCCTGAGATAGGCAGAAAAATCGGCTAAACAAAGATTGTCGGCGTGGATCAGCATTACCGGCTCATTCCCGACAAAATTCCTGTTCTGCAGAAGCGTCCCGCCCGTTCCCAGTATCGGATCTTCATAAACGGTGCGAACGCGCCCGGCGAAGGCACTCTTGCCAAGCCACTCCTCCATCACCGGCGCCAGATGGTGAAGATTCACCAGTATGTCCTCAATTCCTGCGTCATATAAGGCCCTGAGCCAGTATTCGATAAGGGGACGTCCATTGATGGGAAGGAGGCATTTCGGAATAATGTCGGTTATTGGTCTTAATCGTGTTCCAAATCCTGCTGCAAGAAGAATGGCTTTTATATTAAATTTCTCCGGTATTATTTCATTTCATCAATGCGGCAATATATTTCTTTGTACTCGTCTTATCTATGGCTTTTTTATTTCCGATGATTTCTACGGCCAATCCCCCCACCACATTGCCGATAAATCCGAGGATCTCATCGGCCACACCCCTGGCTGCTGCAAGGGAAGTCACTGCAAAAAAGGCATCACCGGCGCCAACACGATCAACAATGTTATGCGCAAACGAGGGAATCTCTACAAACTCGCCCCGGTTGTTCCATACTAAGGCGCCTTTTCGTCCCCGCGTAACGACCATGCGCTTGCTGGCAAGCCCTCTTGCAATGTCATTCATCATGGGTCGAATGTCGCCATCCCGGGTACGCTCCTCAAGCCGAAGGTCATGCCCAGCAATGCAGGCATAATCCGCCCGTGGATAACGTGATATCGTATGAAATCCGCGGTTTCCGGCGTTTGCCTGCGTGTTGATTGCCAGAAAAGGCGCCTTTTCAGCCAATGTGTGCACAGCCTCAAGGCTGATGGCGCCATGACCGAAATCAGCGGCAATAACAAGATCGTATTTTTGCATCTGATCTTTAAGGTGTGTGCATAATTGTTGATCTTTTTCCGGTACAAGACCGGAATTATCCATAACATAAACTTCAAAAAGTTTGTTAAGAGAGTATCCCTCTATAAACCGGCGCTTGATAATCGTGGGGGCATTGTCCTGTTTAATAAAATAAGGATTAACATTCCGGTTTAGTTGAGACCGGATAAAAGCTTCATAGTCGTTTTTCTCGCCTAATACCGTTACAAGGTGTACATTTTTCACGAAATTTGCCACATGATTCGCGACAGCCAAAACACCGCCCGCGAATAAGTCATGGGATTGATACCTCAGCGCCAATACGGGATCCTTTGATGATTTTCCAATAGCTTCGCAATACTGGTACTCATCGAGAATCGTATCGCCTATAACCAAGACATTCATGTTTTCAAATTGATCGAGGATATCATCAACGTCCTTTTGGGTATAGCGTTGGCGAAACAAGGTTAAATACTCATGCATTTCATCAGGTAGATTAGATAAATAGCGATTGATCAAGCTTGTGGAACTGAAGGTAACATCCTCAGTAAAGGCTATTGTTGCGCCGCTCTCCCTGAGAGCTGTAATTTGAGCTGCCATGTCTTTGTCCGCTTCCGGTGCGGGATTTTTATATTCAGAACCTCGGACAAAAATGTTTGGTTTTAATATACGCAGGGTATCCTCAATCGTTGGTGACGTATTTATTGCCACATAGTCGACACAGTTCAGCGACGCAATAGCCTCCGCTCGGAGTGCTGCAGTAAATACAGGCCGCCCTGGACCTCTGTGAGCATATTGATCAGGAATCAGTGTAACGACCAGAATATCGCCTAGTCGTTTTGCCTGTTCAAGATGACGGATATGGCCGATGTGCAAAATATCGAACAACCCATCACTATGAACGATTACTTTATTTGCTTTACGTTGCGCAAAGATGATCTTTGCGAGACTGTTAATTTCCGTTATTTTTTTTTCCGCAGGCATTTTCTTAGAATCCCGTGATGTTAAAGCGCTGTAATTTTCTACATTTTGATAAGGTCAATTTTATCTGCGTACAGGGGATCAAATCAGATGACAATCAACACGGCAAAAAAGGTCTCTGCCGATAAGGGATATTACTGAAGATACAGCTCCGCTCTCTGGATTACATCCAATGCCAAAAAGTCAAGCTTCCCAAACGCGCGGACTGGCTTGTGGAGACCCTTTCAACCGTACTTATTCCTGTTGTGTAATAACTACGGTAGAACCGGCGATATCTCAGCTTTTTTTCCCCGGTGCCGGCAAAATTCCGGTACCGGCCAGTTCTTCTTTCAGCATCCTGATCTCTTGTTCAAGCTCGTCGTATTCCTTCATTTTTCTTCTGAGAAAACGATAGGTGATGATCGCCTTCTCCTCGATACCATGCGGGGTCAGGACGTATAAATACGCATATTTGTTATTGGCGTTTTTGAAATTGGTGAGCTTGATGAATCCCTTGTCAATCAGGGCTTTTATCAGGAAGTTAACTTTCCCCAGACTGATGCCGAGTCTGGACGAAAGTTCACGCTGGGTCATTTCAGGGGTCTTCTCTATCTCGCGGAGCAATCGGACAACTTCGGTGCGTTCAAAATCGTTGGTCTCCGGATGCGGCATCGAATTCCCCCTTTCGGTGCGTGTGTTCACTAAGTGAACATGGGGGCAAGTCTATTAAAACGGCGGGAGGATGTCAATGTTTTTCTGAAATAAAATTAAGAAAACCGGCAACTGCGTTCTTGTCTGCCACCGGATAAACGGGCATCGTTCTTTCATACCTGAGAGGGAATCTTTGCCGAAGCGGACAGACGAACAAGCAATTCCTCTATTCCCTTTTGTACCTTGTCCGGTTCTAATTCTTCCAGGCATCTGCTTTTTCCCATACCCTCGCACCCTTTGCGATGGCACGGGGCACATTCCCTGGCGGGCAAGACGACCCGATGCCATTCGCCGATGGGCGCCCAATCCAGCCAATCCGATGGCCCGAAAATCGTGACAGTCGGAGTTCCTACCGCTGCTGCGATATGCGGCGCGGCGCTGTCCACCCCGATATGCAGTCTGCTCAAGCTCAGGAGGCCTGCCAGTTCAGCCAACGTGGTCTTGCCGGCAATATTGTAAACCTTTCCTCGGCACGCGACCATGAGTTCCTCCACTCTCTGCCGTTCCTCCGCCGAACCGACAATGACGGTAGCCGCCCTGTGTTCATCCCAGAGCCAGTTTATGATATGGGCCCACTTGCCGCTCTCCCATTCCTTGTATGCCCATCGCGAAAAGGGATTCAGCGTAATCCAGCCCCGTTTATCAAGATTTTCAGCTTCCAGAAGCTTACGCACCCGGCCCTTCACTTCCTCCGATACCCAAAGACGCGGAATCGCATTTTCCGCCCCGATCCCAAATTCCCTGATAAGAGAAAATGATTGCTCCGCGGCGCCCCGTATCCTCCCCGGTTGCGGAGGCGGAGTCACGAGATGGGTAAAAACTCTGTTCCGCCAGAAGGGAACATCGTGGCATAACAGTGCCCCCCTTATGGGCGCACCACTCAGGAAAGCCATGATCGCTCCCCGATCATCGGCACGGAGGTCGAACACAACGTTGAAATGTTCTTGCCTTAAGCTTCCGATAAGCCGCAATGACGCGATAATTCCATTCGGGAGGCTGCCGCGATACCGCGATACTTCGAAGACTTTATCAACGGAAGGATCGGCTTCGAGAAGCGCACCGCTGCCCTCCCTCACAAGAACGGACAGAGTCGCCCCCGGGCAGGATTTCTTTAATGCCCAGAGCGTCGGCGTTGCCCAGACCACATCGCCGATATCGCCAAGTTGAATAACCAGTATCTTCTTTGCAGCCTGCAACAGTTCGCGGCGGGATCCCCGTGAAATTTTGATCGGCATTACTACGCTCCATCACCGTGATTTTCGCGGCAAATATTCAGGTATCGGCTCGCCCCGCATTTCGGGGAGGACATCCCCGTAAATGCCAAAGGATCAGTTGGGAATAAACCAGCCATTTATCCCGCAGCCTTTTTTGCAAGGACAGGGCAAAAATGTTTGCCGCAGAAGTAAGAAACCAGTTTACGATTAGACGCATAATAATCACGGCGGAAATAATGACAAAATATAGGCGGCTTTTCGATTTACGAAAGAACTGGTAACGGGAACGGTAAAACTCGATCCGGGAACGAATATCCCGACCTATGCTTTGACCCTGGAAATGATAAATCAGGGCCGTCGGCACATGGAATATCTTCCAGCCCGCGGACCGCATCTGATAGGCCCAGTCGGTTTCCTCGAAAAAGAAAAAGTAACGCTCATCAAACATCCCCACCTTATCAATGGCCTGTTTGCGCACCAGAAGACAGGCGCCTATTCCGGACTCAATCTCTACCGGTCCGGCGTGGGAATACCTTTTGCTGAGGAAACGTTTCGGGAAAAGATATTCGAGGAGTGACATGTTAGTCAGGAGGGTCAGGAAAGACGGGAAAGCGGCAATGGAGTTCTGTTTGCTCCCATCGGCATTGAGCAACTGCCCGCAGGCCATCGCAACATCGGAATGCGATTCCAGAAAGGTGAATAATTCATGAACCGCATTTTCCGTTAGAATCGTATCAGTATTGAGGAGCAGCGCATATCGCCCTTTCATGACACGGAGCGCCTGATTGCTTGCCGCTCCAAACCCCCTGTTAACGTGGTTCTTCACTACGACCACGGAAGAGAAATCCTCCTTCAGCATGACAACGCTGCCGTCGGTAGAAGCATTGTCCACCGCGATGACCTCGAACGTCTGCTGCTTTATCGTTTCATAAACGGATCGGAGACATTGTGACAAGAAATCCTTTGTGTTCCAATTGACAATGATGACCGAGATATCCATGCCTTTCTCCCGTCGGCAGGAATCATCTGAAAAGGAATCAATCATTACCGTGCCCGGCCGCCTTTGCCCGTCTGTTGAGTTCGTTCAACTTTGCGTATTTAAAAAACTTGTTGATGCTGTCCAGAACGGCAAGGGTAAAACCGGGCGCTCCGTCCAGAAAACCCCGTCTGAGCACATAGTCCTGGAAGAAAGTCAATTCAGCCCGCAGAAGGGCGGAAAAAAGGGAAGACGTCTTGCCTTCAACAAAAGCCGCTTCCGCAGCCGCCGTTGAGTACCGGTCAATTTTCTGTAATACGTGATTTAGACGGCTTTCTGTAAAGTGTTCGATCGGTGCGGAAAGTTCTTCCACAGCACCTTCAACCACTACCGCCTCGTGCACCATCGCCGGAGTCATGTGACCATATTCCCTGCGGAAGAGCCTGACAACACGGTCCGGCCACCATCCTGCATGCCTGATCCACCGACCCTGGAAAAAATTCTTTCGGGGGAAACTGTATCCGGCCGCGCCCGCCGAGGGGTTGAGAACGATCCCCTTTATGGCTTGGGCCGTATCTGCAGGAAGGCGCTCATCGGCATCAAGAACAAGCACCCAGGATTCACGGCACTGGTCGATGGCAAATTGTTTCTGTGGCCCAAACCCGCGCCACTCTTCTACGAAAACGTCGCAGCCTTTATCCGCCGCAATCTTCACGGTGCCATCGGTACTGCCCGAATCTACGATCACGATCTGCCGGGCAAAGGCAACAGTCTCCAAACAGGCAGAGAGTTTGTCTGCCTCGTCTTTCGTGATAATCGCTACGGAAAGGGGAATTATTTCGTCCATAGGCAGCGTTCTTCAGGTCTTGGTAAGCTCAAATATCCACACCTCTGCGGTGTTTGTCATACGGTTGTCCTGAATACCACAAACATGCCGCCATTAAAACAATGAAATTTACCTATGAATATGATAATGGGGCGCAAGGCAGCAGCTTTTAAGGAAAAAGCCGATGATTATGGATTATCGCGACAAAGCTCCCGGAACCTTACCAGGGCAGATAAGGATGATTACACCTCCGCGCAAAATTGCCGTTGTAATCCCCAAATACGGTCTCGTAGGTGGAGCGGAGGCATTCGTGGCAGAAATGACGGAACGGATAGCCCTAAACCCCTGCTTCGATGTTCATGTTTTTGCCAACAGATGGACATCCTGTTCCAAACGCATTACCTTCCACAGGGTCCCTCTTATTACCTTTCCCAAATTTCTGACCACCATCAGCTTCGCCTGGTTTGCCGGGCGTATGATAACGGCAATGGGATTCGATCTGGTCCATGCCCAGGACCGTATTTTTTTTGCGGATATCTTTACCATGCATGGCATTCCACACCGCCTCTGGGTCCGTGAGGTAAGGAAAAAACACATGAACCTCTACGATTACGCCACCGACTGGGTGGAAAGAATTATCGTGGAAAGAGGCGGATGCCAGCAATTCCTTGCCGTTTCCGGACTGGCAAAGGGAAAATTCCTCCAAGCCTACGGGACCATGAACCAGGAACGAATTCAGGTTGTTCATCCCGGCGTGAACGCGGTCACCGTTGAAGAATTTCGTTTGGATTCTATCACGACTGACTACG
>CAZTLA010000111.1:0-9683 GCA_964614365.1 uncultured Syntrophales bacterium
CGGGAGCCGCCTTCTTCCTTGCACCCTATCTTCTTCCCCCGCAAGTCGGCGATCGTTTTAACATCGGGTGTGCCGATGAGTGTGGAAGGAAGGCCGTTAATCATGGCGCCGAGGATATAGAGCGGCTCCCCCTTGCTGCTTGCCTCGAAAACCATGCCTGGCTTTACGTCGGCGCCGAAATCAATGGCCCCGGACCGCAATGCCTCCATCGTCAAGCTGTCTTCTCCCGTTGCTGTAAGCTCGATAACGGGCAGGCCCTCATCACGAAAATAGCCGTTTTCAATAGCCGCCAGGGTGCTCACCCGGTGATAGGCATGCTTGTGTCCTGTGGCCAAAATAATCTTCTCTTCCATCACCCCTCCTTAAATTGACTTCACCTTTCCCTTCCCCTTTGCCAGCACTCTTTCCCGGAGTTCCTTGCCGGCCCTGTTGGTCGCCGGAAACTCGTTCATCCAGGCGTAGGGCTTGCAGGCGTTGATGATCGCCACGCTGTGGGAATAGTCTTTCTTCGCCCGTTTTTCCGGGCTTACCATCGGGTCGAGCCGGGTGCCCCAGCAATCGCGGATGATATCGATCGAACCGGCCGGATCGGAGCGGGTACAGACGGCCCAGAACACGTCGTTGAAATCCGTCGGATCAATGTCGTCATCCACCACGATGACGTACCGGCCCATATAACCGGCGCCGTGTCCGCCCGCCGCCACCAGTCCCGCCTGCTTGGCATGGCCGACATGTTCCTGCTTTATGGAGACGACGGTAAGCATCCTGCTGCCGCCGGCCTCGAGCTGCCAGACGCCCTTGACGCCGCTGATCCCGGCATTTTCCAGGTCGTCCCAGAGAACCGGCGCGGAAAGAATGGGGGCGCCGAAATTGTGCAGGGGTGGTTTCAAGGGCGGAACCCCGGCAAGAATGGGATTGGTCCGATGATAGAGCGCCTTTACCTTGACCACCGGCTCCAACTGCCGTCCGCCTGCGTAGTATCCCGTCCACTCGCCGAAGGGGCCCTCCTCGCGCTTTTCCTCGTCGGGCAGCAGACATTCGCCTTCGATGACGATCTCGTCATAGGCCGGGAAGGGGATGCCCGTCACCGGGCCCCGCATGATCTCCACGGGCTTCTTGCGTATCCAGCCCGCATAATCATACTCCGAAACGCCCCAATGGACGTGGAGCGCTGCGGAGAGGTAGAGCGCCGGCTCGGGTCCGAAGGTCATGACCACGGGGGCGCGTTTTCCCATGGCCCAGTACTTCTCGCGGATGACGCGGTTATGCTTCCCCGGAGAGATGTAGAGGCTCAGGGTGTTTTTGTCGTGGATGCAGACACGTTCCACGCCCAGGTTGTAATACCCCGATTCCGGTTCCTGCATGATAACCGTATGGCCCGTCCCGATGTACCTGCCGCCGTCGAGCTCGTGGTAGATCGGCGTGGGAAACTTGAGCAGATCGACCTTGTCGCCCTCATAGACGTTCTCCATGACCGGTCCCGTCTTGACTTCCACCGGCTTTACCGGCGTGAACGTCTTCGCCCGCAGATTTCGGATGAGTTCGAGCTTGTCGATATCGCGATCGAAACCGTAGGCCAGGGCAATGCGTTCCTTGGTGGTAAAGAGGTCCAGGGCAACCCGATAGCCGTCGGGATAGCCCTCAAACTTGTCGAAAAGTAATGCCGGCCCGAATTTCTCGGCCGCCAGTTCCGCAATGGTGCCGACCTCCAGGTTCCAGTCCGCGCCCGATATCTTCTCCAGATCGCCGTCCTTTTCGCACTGTGCCAGGAAACCTCTCAGATCGTCAAAAACCATGTTCGTCTTCCTCCTTATCGTCGTGGTGCGCCCTCGGGACCCCTCAGGCGCTGTATTTTTGCCGTAATTTCACCTTTTCAATCTTTCCCGTCGGACTTCTCGGCACCTCATCGAAGATGATCCTCCGGGGACGTTTGTATCTCGGCAGGTGTTCCTCGCAGAACCGGAAGATTTCCAGCTCGGTCGCGGCCGACGCTTTGACGTTCGGCTCAAGCTCGATCACGGCGGCCACTGCCTCGCCCAGCCTTCCGTCGTTGATGCCGATCACACCCACGTCATGCACCTTCGGGTGGTTCTGCAGAACTTCCTCGATCTCCACCGGGTAGATGTTCTCCCCACCATAGAAGATCACGTCCTTTTTCCGGTCCACGAGCCAGATGAACCCGTCGCTGTCCATCCTGCCCATGTCGCCGGTATGAAGCCAGCCCCCTTTCAGTGTCTCGGCGGTCTTCTCCGGGTTCTTGTAGTATTCCTTCATCACCCCGCCGCCCTTGACCGCGATCTCGCCGATTCCGCCTGCGCCTGTCTGTTCACCGTTTTCATCTACGATGCATACCTCCCAGTTGAAACCCGGCCTGCCGATCGAGCCCAGCTTGCGTTCGTCTGCCGTGGACAGATGGATGCACCCGGGGCCGGCGGATT
This sequence comes from uncultured Syntrophales bacterium, assembly GCA_964614365.1. Classification (GTDB taxonomy): domain Bacteria; phylum Desulfobacterota; class Syntrophia; order Syntrophales; family JACQWR01; genus JACQWR01. Next base: position 2,439 of record CAZTLA010000111.1, read on the forward strand.
CCGTAAGCCCATAATTAATGTCATACTCCATTTCCGGAAAACGTTCCCGCCAGCGCCGGAGCAGTCCCGCGGGCACGGGCTGTGCGCCTAACAGTACGAGGCGCCAGCAGCGCAGGTCGTAATCTTCCTTCCGGAGCTCCCCGCTTTCCAGCGCGGTAAGGATATCCTGCACCCAGGGCACGAGGAGCATGGCCACCGTGCCCCGTTCCTCATGGATCGCCTCAAAGATCGTCCGGGGGGTGATCTTGTCGCGCTGGATGACCGCCGGCTCTCCCAGGATAAGGCTGGCGAGCCAGTGCATCTTGTCTCCCGTGTGATAGAGGGGCTTCAGGATGAGGAATATGTCACCCGGCTTCCGGCGACCGTGGGCGACCGACGTAATGGCCGAGCACTCCATATTCCCATGCGTCAGGAGGATCGGCTTGGGATCGCCCGTCGTACCGGAGGTGAAGTAGAGGCCGCAGGGGTCTTCACCCTTGATGTCCACCACAACGTCGAGCGGCGACGAACGGGCAATCAACTCCTCAAAGCCCGTCATGTCCCGCGGCGCCTCGTCCCCGACCATAATCAGCCGGTCGGCGGGACAGGAAAGCCCGCCGCAGGCCCGGACCTTCTCGACAAATTCTCCGCCGAGGAACATGGCCCTGGGTTCGGCGATGTCCATGCAATACCGGAACTCATCGCTCGTAAACCGGTGGTTCAGGGGAACGGCCCAGGCGCCCGTCCTCAGAATCCCCAGGTAGGCCTCCAGCCAGTTCAGGGAGTTGAGCATCCAGAGTACGACCCGGCCGCCCTTTTCTATCTCTCGCTCCCGCAGGCCGTTGGCCAGCCTGTTGACCCGATCATTCAAGTCCTTCCAGGAGATCGTTTTTCGCGAACCGATGCCGGAAGTCCGCTCGATCAACGCCGTTCTGTCCGGATACATCCGGGCATTTCGTTCCAGCATCTCCGAAAGATTCATTGGTTATTTGTATCCCCTGCCGAATTTAGCGTCTATCTCCTTAGCCGCCTCCTTCACAAACTCCAGCCGGAGTATCTCCTCCATCTTGAACGAGGCGGGTATCTTGCCCGCCGCGCGTTCTTCCTTCACGACCGTTTCGAGGCCCTCCAGCATGACCATGCCGTCCGCCGGGATGGCCTCAAAGAAGGGATACTTTTCCTTCCAGAGTTCCAGTTCCATATCCGTATCCCAGCGAAGTTCGCCGCGGGCCACTACCCGATTGACGACCTCCATGGTTTTTTCGTAATCCTGGTTCATCATGCGGAATGCCCGGATGAGGCCTTTCAGGACGGGCTTGATCAGGTGCGGCCGCTTCTGGAGGATCTCCTCGGTCGTCACGATCACCCGCTGGGGATACCCCTGGGGATAGAGGGCGGGCAGATCGGCCAGCAGCATATAACCCTCGGCAACCATGCCCGCCACTTCGCTGTTGAGCACCGCCCCCGCCTGGATGGCGCCGCTGTCCAGAAGCGGCTTCTGCATGCTTCGGCAGGGGAAACCGCTGACCACCACTTCCACGTCCTTGTCCGGGTCGATCCCGTGGCCGCGCAGGTGGTTCTTCATGTGCTGGGTGTCGATGCCGCCCCATTCCCGGCCGCCGATCCGCTTGCCCCGGAGATCATCGAGGGTCTTGATTCCCTTGGCTCCGACGTAGCTGAAGGGCGGTTTGTTGAGCCATCCGCCAATGATGAATATCCGCTGGCCTTTCAGGAACTCGTCAATGACCGTGGTCGGCTTGGGGTCTATGCCGAACTGGATCTGCCCCAGTCCCATCTCAAAGAGCGTCCGCTCATCCGTGCCGGTGGCAAAGAACTCGTACTCGGTCAGTCCTTCTTCCTCGAACCAGCCGTGCTCCCGTGCCAGAGTCGGAGCGATAAGATGGAACAGATGGTGGTGGCCGGCAGCCATAATAATGGTATTTTTCGTAATGATCTTTCCTGGTTTGATGATCGTCATTCCATTCTCCTTTTCTCTTACCAGCCATGCTTCGCCAGGGTCCTGGCGTAGTCGGTCTGCATCGAGCGGAAATCCGCCAACTGCTTCTCGGTAAACCATTTTCTCAAATTAACTTTATCGACGGGGTAATGCGGCCGGTTAAAAAGATGCCGCGAATTAAACGGCTTGGTCGCATCGAACGCCATGCCCCCTTCCCATCCTCCCAGACCGCGTTCCCTCGCCTCGATAGGCTGGGCGGCTATGCCGCGCAGGCCACGGGGCAGCTTGAGAATGTCGTGATCCGGGTCAACCCGGCTTTCCAAAGCCCACATCACATCTTCCGTGTTGTAGATGTCCACGTCCTCATCCACGGCAATCGCCATACGCATGCCGGGCGCGTCGGCCAGGGCTGCCATGAGGATGTTGCGCTGGAAACCTTCATCCTGCGCCCTCTCCTTGCGAACCTGGAAGATAACGCCGCTTCCCCATTTGAAGTAGTCCGGAATGTGGACGTCCACGCAGATGCCCGGGGCAATCCGTTCCGCCAGTTCGAAGAAGGTGGCTTCCCGAAGGGTATCGAAGCACGCATATTCCAGGCCGGCAGCGAGGGGGTTGTAGAAGATCGGCTTATCCTTACGCATCGTGATGGCGGTCACCGTCAGTTTGCGCACCTTCCAGCTGGTCCCCATGTAGCCGACCCATTCGGGGAAGTAGGGCGCCCGCGGATCGCCCTGTTTGCAGAGTTTCTGCGCCTCATCGCTTTCCCAGCAATTCTTTGCGTAGGGTTCGAGATAGCCCTCCAGGACGATTTCCGCATTGGCAATTGCGTAGGCATCAACGGTCTTTGCCTTTACCAGCTCCACCGGCGCCCCCTGGAAGGCGCCGGCGATGGCAAGTTCGTCACTGCCGTGGGGAACGATGGTACGGACGTTCCACGTACCGGCGGTTATGGACACCGCCGGGCTGGGGCTGATATTCACGGTCAGGGGAATGCGACTGTCGCGATGGGTTTTGAACGCCATCATCCCGATATGGGTGATCTGCGCGGTAGAAAGGGATGCCCAGTTCTTCCCGCGGAAATGGATGCGGTTGAAGGAGATGTTTGTATCTCCCTTCCGGTAGACGTTGCACAGGAGCTGATTTCCGGCCCCCATGATCCGGCCGGCGTCCTCTTCCGTATGTTTGAGAACGGGCAGCGTTTTCAGGACATCGATGTTCTTTGTAATGACCACTTCCTGACAGGGCGCATCCTTCACCATCTTCGGAGGCAGAGGATTCCTGAGCGCCTCGACGAAATTAAACTTGATCCTGTTCGGATCGTCAATGTCGAACAGGTCTGCAATAGGCTCCCGCCTGCCGAACAGGTTTCCCAGACCGCGAAAATTTTGATATCCTTTGATATTCTCGAACATCAGGATGGGCCCCTTCTCCAGAGCCTTTTGAATGCCGGCAATCTCCAGGATCGGATTTACCTGTTCCTTCACATGAACAACAGCGTTCCTGCTGTCCAGATACTCCAGGGAGCCCCTCATACTTGCAGCATCTTTCTTCCTTGCCATCTCTTTCCAATCCTCCTTCTTCATCAGATTATTTTATGCTTTGCGAAAGACTATTCGTGGGTTGCACGGCCATGCTCTGCACCGGCATACGCCTGCGGGCTGAATGGAAAGGGGAACTTATTGCCGGGAAGCTCCGCCTGGCGGATGGGCGCTTCACCGGCAAGAGGAAACGTGAGCGAAAAGTGACTATCAAGAAAACGGCATGAGTGTCAAGGTAAAAATATGGTGCAACCCTTCGCTATCGTAAGCATACTCTTTAGCCGCACCCCATCAAGATATTATTAAGTTTACTTCGAGAGTTGCCGATAACACGGTAACGGCAGATTTGCGTCTCAAGGAGGGACTGATACATGATAAACAAGATTAACGGTTCCGCTTCCAATCAATTCGGCATTTCTCAAGAAAACAAAACCAAAATCACGAAACAACCTGAAGGAAAAAGCCAAGATGCCGCCGATGTTGTAGAAACAGGCAAACGCGCCGAGGGAAAGGTTACCTACGAAAACCCGGCGGTTAACAAACCGAACACGGAGGAAATAGCAAAACTCTGGGAGCAGGCGCATAGGGCGACCGAGTCTTTAAGAGTTATCGTTAAAGAACTGCTGCAAAGACAGGGCATGACATTTCAGGAAGCACTTGGCGGCGAAAAAAACGTTAATATCGATGAGCAGGCAAGAACCGATGCCGCAAAACTCATTGCAGACGATGGCGAGCTTGGGGTAAAAGCGGTAAGCGATAGAATCGTTGCCTTCGCAAAAGCGCTTTCCGGGGGGGATAAAGGCAAAATCGCTGAACTCAGGGATGCAATAACGCAAGGATTCAGCGAAGCAGCAGAGATGCTCAACGCCGAGCTTCCTGATGTCAGCAAAAAGACCTATGATGAGGTAATGAAACAATTAGACGCATGGGAAGCTGAAGAATCCAAGCAGTAGTTGACGGAGCATTCCTCTGACCAATTCACGGCGCTTCTTCCTGCGTTCACAAACTTCCCTCCGATATCCTTTTTCCCCCTGACAATGCTGATAAGGAAAAAATGACTTAACGCACTGAAATCATGGTGGAGGCGGCGGGAGTCGAACCCGCGTCCGAAAATATTCCACTGCAGCTTCTCCGTACGCAGACCCTGTTTTGATTTCGCCTCCGAAGACTCCCAAGGTCAGGATTGATCGGATGCTATCCTGTGAGTGTTTCGCCTTTCCCCCGCCAGGAGAGAGGAATCAGCTATCCTGCCTAAATGACGCCCTGATTCTGAACCGGCAGGCGGGTCCAGCAGGACGTTAGCCGACTAAGCGGCTAAAGCGTAATCGTAGTTGTCTGCGATTAGTGTTTCCTACCTGTTTAACGAGGCCTGTAGGAACCTCGGTACGCTGCTACAGCTTCAACTATCCCCGTCGAAACCGTATCGCCCCCATGTGGGTGGAAGCTTAATTATGAAAGAGCGGATATTTTTTTACATAATATCCGCTCCTGGAACATAAGTCAAGAATATCGAAACTTTTTATCCTTCTCGATGACGGCACGGGGAACTTCATATACCTTGAATTCACGATCCCGATCAGGCGTACAGGATCATGATGGTTCCGATAATCAAAAGGACATTGCTCAAAAGCACCCACCTGCTGAAGCTCTCATATTGCCGATTAAAGATAAAGGAGAGGAGCAATATCCCCAGGGGAGTCGTACGGATCGCGGCAGTAACGAGGATCACCGAACCATACTGAAGAGCAAGATACCGCAGCAATTGCGCCACATTGGTGACAAGACCGACGAGCAGGGCGAGCTTGAGCGATTTCCGGTCCGCGGAAATCATTTCCTGTATGTTCTCCCGCTTCACAAGCGAGGGAATGATGGCAATCGACGCCGCCAGGTACGCAATCATGTTGCCGGCGATGGGGGTTCCACCGCTTGCCAGTCCGAGCTTGATGAAGATGAAACTGCTGCCCCAGAACATGGCGGCGCCTGTACCATAGAGCATACCGACCATCAGCGTCCGGCGGTCCACGTCCTTCCCGTGGACGCTTCCCGCAAGCGGCGCGACGTCGACGGTTTTTTCCTTCCAGAGCGTAATGAAGGGGCTTGATAATGCGCAGATGATGCCGCACAGCATGAGAAGATTCACGGTTTCCCCCAGGACAATGACGGCAAGCGTTATACTGGCCACGGGAGACAGGCTGGTCACAATATTTGCGCGGTTTGATCCGATGAGTTGAATGGCTTTGTAGGCCCAGGTCCGGCCGAAGGCAAAATGAATGATGCCGGAGAGCGCCAAAAAAACATAGGCCTTCGCAGGAAACTCTCCTATGTGCGCCAGTTCCCCCGTCATGCCGAGCGCGAGGAAGGACAAAACCGGGCCGGTAAGAATGGAGATATTCGCGACGTAATTTGAACTCGTGCGCAACACGCCACGCCGGGTGATGATGGAACTGCAGGAAAACGCAATGGCGCAGCCGAACCCTAAGATAACCCCCACCATAAGCCCACCGTGTTATAAGTCGCAGGTGCCGACTCCGTAAGAAGATCGGGAATCCCGACTCGCTTCCATACACCACAAAGCTCGATAGGTGAAGCGAATAATTTAATCAGAGGTTAACCCCCGGCAATTAAACCGGGCTTCTGTCTCTTCCTCCCTGAACCCACAGCGGGACAGATTGCTTGACACAGCGGACGCATTCCCTTATAGTTCCTGAACCTTAAAAAAGGGATGACCGCTGTCCGCGGCACTCTCAGGCGGCCTCAGGAGGCGTGCCCCCGTTATCAATCATCACCCAAAGGAGAGGGCAATGGCGCAAAAAGTCGGGTTCATCGGTCTCGGCATCATGGGCAAACCTATGGCCATTAACCTCATCCGGGGCGGACACCCCCTGTGGGTGTATGCCCGGCGCAGTGAGGCGCTGGAACCTCTCGCAACAGCCGGCGCCAACGTCTGCAGCTCGCCAAAGGAACTGGCTGCCCAAACGGATATAACCTTCGTGATGGTTTCCGACACCCCCGATGTGGAAGAGGTGCTCCTCGGGGAACGGGGTTTCATCCACGGCGCGCGGCGCGGAACGGCGGTTGTGGACATGAGCACCATCTCGCCGGTTGCCACCCGCGCCATGGCAGCCACCCTGGCGGATGTGGGCGTGGAGATGCTCGATGCGCCCGTATCGGGAGGCGAGGCGGGAGCGATCAGCGCCAGCCTTTCCATCATGGCAGGGGGGACACCGGAGGCGTTCACCCGCGTCAAACCCCTCCTCGAATGCCTGGGAAAAAATATCGTGCACGTGGGCGAAAGCGGCGCCGGCCAGGTGGCGAAGGCTTGCAACCAGCTCGTCGTGGCATTGACGATAGAGGCGGTCGCGGAGGCGTTCACCTTCGCAAAAAGAAACGGCGTGGATGCGGCGAAAGTGCGCGAAGCGCTGATGGGAGGTTTCGCCGGCAGCAAGATCCTCGAGGTGCACGGTCGGCGGATGCTGGAAAACGATTTTACCCCGGGCTTCAAGTCACGCCTGCATCGGAAGGACATGCGCATTATCATGGAAACCGCATGCGCGCTCGGCCTGTCCCTGCCGGGCGCAGCGCTGGCGGCAGAGCATATCATTGCCCTGGTGGAAAGCGGCGACGGGGAACTGGATTCGGCGGCAATGATGAAGATCGTGGAAAAAATGAACAGCGTCGAGAAAAACAAATGAGGCCCACCGCCCACAAGGAAGGGCGGTAGTGTAAAATATTCTGTGTGAAATTCATAATGGCAAAAAAGGTAGAAAAAAA
>CAZTLA010000112.1:0-9677 GCA_964614365.1 uncultured Syntrophales bacterium
TGAGCGATTATATGAGAAGCTCACGGCTTCGGGATTCCCTGGAGCTGGTAAGCGCCGAATTCTCAAGGAGCGGTCTCGACATCCCCGCGATCCCGGGGAAAGATATAAAGCCGCAGGAATACGAAACCGCGTTTGAGTCTTTCATCGCGCAAGTCTTTGGAGCCAAATAAAATGGCAGAGCAGATCAAGAACCTGAAAACGGGCGTCAAATATAAAGACACGCCTATCGGCAAGATCCCGGTGGATTGGGAAGTCGTAAGATTAAACGACATATGTGATGTGATTGGTGGGAGCACTCCTTCGACAGAAAGAAAAGATTTTTGGAATGGTGATATCCCCTTCGCGACACCTACGGATATAACAAACCTTCACGGAAGAGAAATCTCAAATACGAAGCAGAAAATTACACAAGAAGGCTTATCTTCATGTGGGACACGTCTATTGCCTGCCGGCGCTGTTTTGCTGACAAGCAGAGCGACCATAGGAGCTTGTGCAATAAATGCGCGTCCTATGGCAACGAATCAAGGTTTTGCAAATCTGGTATGTAATGATAGGGTTTATAATTGGTATATTTTTTATGAAATGATGTTGCGTAAAAGCGAGTTGCAGAGGCTCGGAAGTGGAAGTACTTTTAAGGAAGTATCGAAGAATAGTATAAGACAATTAGATATAACTCTCCCGCCACTGGCAGAGCAAAAAAAAATCGCTGAAATTTTATCAACGGTTGACGAAGCGATTGAGAAGACGGATCAGGTTATCGAAAAAACGAAAGAGGCCAAGAAGGGGCTGATGCAGCGGCTTCTAACCAGCGGCATCGGCCACAAGAAGTTTAAGAAAACAATAATTGGCAATATCCCGGTGGATTGGGAAGTGGTAAGATTAGGTGAGATATGTGATGTAATTGGAGGCAGTACGCCATCAACCACCAGGAAAGAATTTTGGAATGGAAGTATTCCTTTTGCAACACCCACGGACATAACAAATCTTTGCGGAAGAGAAATCTCAAACACGAAGCAAAAAATTACGCAGGAGGGCCTGTCTTCCTGTGGAACACGTCTATTGCCTGCAGGTTCTATATTGCTGACGAGTAGAGCAACCATAGGGGCTTGTGCAATAAATACGCGTCCTATGGCGACGAATCAAGGTTTTGCAAGCCTGGTATGTGGTAAAAAGATATTTAATTGGTTTATCTTTTATATGATGATATTTATTCAAAATGATTTACAAAGGATCGGGAGTGGCAGCACTTTTAAGGAGGTATCGAAGAACAGTTTGAGACAATTGAATATAATTCTCCCGTCGTTGGCAGAACAGAAAAAGATCGCAAACATATTAACTACTATTGATGATGATATAGGAAAATACTCAGGGCATAAATCTAACTTAGAGCTATTAAAAATCGGTCTCATGCAGATCCTATTAACAGGCAAACTTCGGGTAAGGACATAGCGTATTTTTATTGTATGGGGATGCCGTGAAACCGAAATTCAACGAAGACACACTCTCCGAAACGCCTGCGATTGAGCAGTTGAGACGGCTTCAATACGATTATCTCCACGGCGATGCGCTCGATTCGGAATTGAAGGAGGATGGCGAACGGTCATCCCGGAGAGAAGTGGTTCTGATTGCCCGCCTGAAGAAGAAACTCGTTGAACTTAATCCCCGCCTGACGGAAGACGGCATCAACAAGGCGGTCCGAAGAGTGACGCATATTCAGGCCGAAAGCCTGATGGAAGCAAACCGCACCTTCCACAGAGATCTGATTGCCGGCATTTCCCTCGATCAGGACATCGGCGTCCGGAGACAAAAGCAGACGGTTCGTTTCATTGATTTCGACGAACCTGAAAAAAACGAGTTTCTTGCCGTCAATCAGTTCTGGGTAAAAGGTCCCGAAGAAACGGACCGGCCGGATATCGTGATTTTCATCAACGGCATCCCCCTGGTGATAATTGAATGCAAGAGCCCGGTGGCGAAACAGATGGGGAGCACCGAGGCGATCAAGCAACTGGAGCGATACCAGGAGGAAATCCCGCAGCTTTTTCATACCAACCAGATCGTCATCGGTCTTAATCTCTTCGGCGCGAAATACGGCGCCATCCTTTCCGGACCGGAATTCTTCCATGAATGGAAAGATCAGGGAAACGAAAAATTTCCCAATATGGCGGAGCACCCGTCGGTCAGGAGATGCTGGCCCTCGGCCTGATAAAAGAAGGCGACCTGTCCGAAAACCCGACCCCTCAGGAGGTTCTTATCGCCGGTGTCTTAAGCAGGAAGAACCTCCTCGACATCATCCGGAATTTTATTGTCTATGAGCAGGAGAAGGCCCGGACGGTCAAGAAGGTCTGCCGCTACCAGCAATTCACGGCGGTAAACAAAATCCTGAAAAGGGTGACCGTAGAAGGAGAAAAACGGGGTATCGTCTGGCACTGGCAGGGATCGGGCAAATCGCTCACCATGCTTTTTGCGGCGGTGAAGCTCAGGCGCGAAGAGGAAAAACTCAAGAACCCGATTATCCTTGTCGTCACCGACCGTATTGACCTGGACGACCAGATCAGCAAGACCTTCCGGAATTGTCATTTCCCTGATCCGATCCAGATCAGAGAAAAAGGCGGCACCCACAGCAAGCTTTACGAACTTCTGAGCCGGGAAGTGGGACAGACGATCATGACGACCGTTCATCTGTTCAGGAAGCCTCTCGATAAACCTCTTTCAACGTCCGGGAACATTGTTGTCCTTACCGATGAGGCCCATAGAACGCAGTACGGGTTTTATGCCCTGAACCTGCGCCAGGCGCTGCCGAATGCCTCTTTCTTTGCCTTTACCGGGACCCCGCTCAGCAAGAAAGACCGAAATACTTATCGTCATTTCAGTCCCCCCGGCGAGCGGTATTTGGACGCCTATACAATCCGCAATGCAGAGGAAGACAAGGAAATCGTGCCGGTCAGGTACGAAAGCCGGCTGGCGAAATTACAGGTTGTCGGCAAGTCCCTCGATCAGTTGTTTGATGACCTCTTTCACGACCGGACAGAGGAAGAAAAGGCCCTGCTCAAGAAGAAATATTCGACGGTTGACCGGCTGTACCGGGCGGATCGAAGAATTGAGAGAATCGCCCGCGATGTGGTGGATCACTTCAATGAGAAAATCCGCCCGGGCGGATTTAAGGCGCAGGTGGTGGCCGCGGACCGGGCGATGGCCATCCGTTACAAGGAGATTCTTGATACCTTGATCGGTACCGAGAGGTCTGAAATCGTCATTACGGTAAACAATAAAGATTCCCGGGAGTGGAAGGAAAAATACAAGAGAACCAGGGAACAGGAAAAATTGATTAAAGAGGCCTTCAATGATCCCAAGAATCCCCTGTCTTTTCTTATTGTCTGCGACAAACTCCTGACCGGCTTCGATGCGCCGGTTGAGCAGGTCATGTATCTGGATCAGAGAATGAAAGAGCACACACTGCTTCAGGCCATTGCGCGGACAAATCGCACGTATCCGAGGAAGAACTTCGGGCTTGTGGTTGACTACGTAGGCATCGGCAAAGAACTGGCCGAGGCTCTCGTCGTTTTTGAAAAAGAAGATCTGGAAGGTATCTTCGGGGTTGACGATATCCGGAAGGAATTGGGCGATCTGGCCTACTGGCATCGGCAGGCGCTCGGCTTTTTCGACAGGGTTGACCGTTTCCGGGGAAAGCCGGAGGATATTCTTCAGCGCTGTATGGAAATCTTACGACCCGAGGATGTGCGGGCTGATTTCGATGCCGCATTTCAGAGCATGGCCAGGAGCATGGACTTTCTCATGCCTGATCCCATCGTTGCCCCGTATCTCGATGATTTCAAGTTCCTCGGCGCCGTCCGCGAGGGCGCAAGAAACCTTTACCGCGATGAGCGACTGAGCCTCCTATCGTGCAGTCAGAAAGTCGAAGCCCTGATTAATGCCCATATCGCCGAGATCGGGATCGAGCAGCTCCTGGAACCGATTAACATTACTGCCCCGGATTTTCGGGAAAAGCTGGAGATGAAGGGCAGCTCGAAGGCAAAGGCGAGCCACGTGGAATATGCAATCCGCCAGACCATTGAAGAAAAAATCGCCGCGGACCCTGCCTTTTATGGGTCCCTCAAAGAACGTCTGGAAAAGGTGATAGAAGAAGATCGGAAGGAGCGGCAGGATGAGGCAAAACTTTTGCTTGATCTCATGGAATTCGCAAATCAGGACAAACGGCGGGAAGCCTATGCAAAATCAATCGGCCTCGAAGATTTGGGAGAGTTCGCCTTGTACGGGCTTTTCACCCCCTTGAGGAACGCCTTGTTTTCAGATTCCGAAAAGGAGCAGGTTGCATTTACAAAAATGGTTATTCAGACCATCAGAGAGAAGACGGTCATTGATTGGACGGAAAAGGAAGACATTAAGAAAGAGATGCGCAGAGAGATCAGAAGACTCCTGAAGACAAAAGGTTGCCTTGAAGATCGGATTGAAGTCCTCATCCCGGAGATTATGAATTTGGCCCGGATTCACGTGAGGGATCGTTAGCATGGAAACTGTTTGTTACGGGAACAAAAAAATAACCTTTGAGATTAAACGGGGCAATCGGAAGAAGACGGCAGCCATTCATGTCACGCCCGCTGCGACCGTTGTTATCTCCGTTCCCCGCGATCTGGAGGAGGAACGGGTTTGCGAGATCATAGGAAAAAAGGCCCGGTGGATTCTTGAAAAGAAGGAATTCATGAGTTTGCGCGGCCAGTTCAACGTGACAAAGGAATTTGTGAGCGGGGAGTCGTTCCTTTATTTGGGAAAGCAATATCGGCTGAAGGTGACAAAATCATCGGCAAGGGAAAACGCCTGTAGACTTGTTGCCGGCCGTCTTCAGGTCCAAATCGGGGAAGATTTAGATGCCGAATTACATGAGGAGGCGGTCAAAAACGCGCTTGTGGAATGGTATAGGAGACATGCGGAAGAAAAGATTCTTGAGCGCTTGCCTTTCATCGCCCGGAAAGCGGGAATAAAACCAAAGGCGGTAGAGATAAAGAATCAAAATAAAAGATGGGGGAGCTGTTCCCGGTCAGGCGTGGTAAGATTCAACTGGAAAGTCGTCATGACCCCCATATCCGTCATAGACTATGTGATTGCCCATGAACTCTGTCACCTCATTCAGGGGAACCATTCACCTCAATTCTGGCAGAAGGTTCGAGCAATAAGCCCTGAGTATGATTCAAAAAGAAGATGGCTGAAAGAGCATTCCCACATCATTGATCTTTTTTAGAAGACGCCCGATGATGGCGTGACCGAACACTCATGATGGGTTTGGGGAGAGACCATGAAAGTAAACTTTACCAAACGTGAATATGCAGCCCTGCTGGATATGATATATCTTGCCGATTGGATGCTCCATGCCCATGTCGAAGAAGAGGAGATACATGATGATTATAGCGCCCTGGAACAGAATATCCTGAGTCATGCCAGGGAATTCGGATGTGAAAACAAAATAGTATATGACGCAAAACTTGAGCAGTATTTTCCTACGCTTGCGTATGAGGAATCGGAACAGATTCATGGCGTCATCGATAATTACAACGATGAGACATTCTGGGACGAGCTTATAGAGCGTCTGGCTGAACGTGATGTGCTCAGGAAATTCGGGCAAGAAAAATTACGCAGTATGAGCGGGGAAGAGCGCATGCACCTGTTCTGGGAAGCGGAGAAACCCTATGCCGACGAGTTTGAGATGAACGGACTCGACAGGCTAAAAATAGAAGAAACCCAATCATGAAATGATCGGCATCGTAAAGCAGTCTTATTATGGCAACGATCCTGTGCTGAAAATTTGTTATGCCAGTCTTTTCAAGCTATCCCAGATAACGTGAGGAGAGACAAATACATGGAACCGATAACCATTGCCTGCTGGCACTATGACCGGGTCGGCGCTCTCGTCAGCGGCCGGGTCGGGATCGAGGGGTGCAAGACGACGTTCCTGGATCTGGAACCGGAAGAGATGTTCCACCGCGCCCTGCATTTTGAAGAGTTCGACGTCACGGAGCTGTCCTTTTCCAACTATCTCACGCGGGCGGCGCGCGGCGACTGCCCCTATATCGCCATTCCCGTATTTCCCGGCCGGAGATTCCGCCATTCCGGCATATACATCAATGCCCGCAGCGGCATTCGCAGGCCTGAAGACCTGAAAGGAAGGCTCGTGGGCTCGCCGGAGTATCAGGTGACGGCATCGGTGTGGATCCGCGGCATTCTGGAGGACGAGTACGGCGTGAAGCCATCCGATATTCGATGGCGCGCCGGCGGACTGTATGAAACCAGCCGGACGGAAAAAGTGACATTCACCGCGCCGAAGGGCGTCGAACTTGAACGCATCGGACCGGGGAAGACGCTTTCCCGGATGCTTGCCGACGGCGAGATTGATGCGCTGATCGGGCCTCGTGCGCCGAGCTGTTTTCACGAGGGGCATCCCGACATCGTGCGTCTGTTCCCGGACTTCATGGAAAAGGAAAAGGAATACTTCCGGCGCACGGGGATTTTTCCCATCATGCATCTTTTGGCCGTACACAAAAAGAAGGTGAGAGAACTCCCCTGGCTGCCGTCCAGCCTGTTCAAGGCCTTCGAAACGGCAAAAGACATGGCCATTGAACGGCTCCTGGAGGAAAACGAGCCGATGGCCACGTATCCCTGGATAGACGGGGTTGTCCGGGAAGCGCAGGAATTCATGGGGAAGGACTTCTGGCCGTACGGGGTTGAGGAAAATCGAATAGCGCTCGAAGCGTTTCTTCGGTATCATTTCGAGCAGGGGCTCTCCACGCGAAAACTCGCCATCGACGAGCTTTTCGTGCCGTCCACCCTGGTCAGGTCGAGAATATAACAGGGCGGATCGAGAACCCGATAAAAATACCGATCCCTCTCGGAGGGCCCGGAGAGATAGAGCGGAAAGATAGCGGGAGAAAGGTGATTCCCCGGCAAAAGGCGTGCCGGGAGGCCGTAAAAACGGGCGGTTGGATTCTATTCGCTCTTGACACAGGAATGAAGTCCCGAAATCCCGTCGTTCAATTTTACCCTTGTTTTGTATCGGCTGATCTTCTATATTCTCACCACAGATACTATGCAGACCAGTGAACTGCCATCAAGCGCGGTCGTGGCAGTTCACTGGTTTTTTTGGTGAGAATGAAATGAGCTTTTCCTTTGAGCAGGGCCCCATCAGGCCGCCCAGTGAGGCGAAAAGTCTCCTTATCCGGGTTACGCGCAATTGCCCGTGGAATAAATGCGCTTTTTGCCATACCTACCGCGGTGAAAAATTTGGGCTCCGGCCGCCGGCTGAGATTAAGAAGGATATCGAAACGGTCGCGGACATGGTGGACAGGATAACTGCGCTTTCCCACGGTCTGGGTGAAAGCGGTCGCGTCAACGATGCGGTTATCGGCATGATTTACGCCTCAGAAAGCGCGTACAATGAATATTTCCGCTCCGTTGCTGCCTGGCTTTACTACGGCGGCGAATCCGTTTTCATTCAGGATGCGGATTCGCTGACCATGAAGACGGCGGACATTGCGGAAGTCCTTTCCTTCATAGGGGAAAAGTTTCCCTTCGTGACGCGGATAACGACCTATTGTCGTTCCAAGACGGCGGCTCGGAAGACGGTGGAAGAATTAACAATGCTCCGGGGGGCCGGTCTTTCCCGGATTCACGTGGGAATGGAAAGCGGTTACGACCCCGTGCTCAAATGTATCCATAAGGGGGTTACGGCGGCAGATCACGTGGAAGGCGGAAGGAAAATCAAGGCGGCGGGCATTTCCCTGAGTGAATATATCATCCCCGGGCTGGGGGGGATGCGTTGGAGCAGGGAGAACGCCGAGGAAACGGCAAAGGTAATCAACCTGATAAACCCCGACTACGTCCGACTGAGAACACTCCACGTCAGACAGGGGACTACTCTTTGTGCAATGATGCAGGAAGGCACTTTTGTTCCTCCCGGCGACGAGGATATTCTCAAGGAGATACGGATGTTCATCGATAATCTCGACAATATTGAAACGACGGTGGTGAGCGATCATATCCTTAATCTCCTTGAGGAACTGGAGGGAACTCTGCCTCGCGACAAGGAGAAACTATTGGGAACAATAGACAAATACTTTCATCTCTCTGACGACGAGCGGCTTATCTACCGGCTGGGAAGGCGGAGAGGGCTCTACCGGTCCCTTGATGACCTGAACGACAGGCATGCCTACCTCGAATTAAAGAATATAATCGATAAGAATATGCTGCGTGAACCGGCTGCCATGGACAGGTATCTTGCCCGGCAGATGAACCGTTACATCTAACTAATTATACAGTGATTTTCGCTTCACAATGTTCATGGCGCCGTTTCTTGAAATTGTCCGATATTACCCATTATTGACTTTAAATAGTAGACAAATGGTAGACAAAAAAAGGCAGTGGGGAAGGAGAAAAGGGAAGGGGCAGTGGAAGGAATATTTAAGTTCTCGTCGCAATCTCCCGATATTTACTGTGCCGGTCGGAAGAAATTTTACTTGACAACTTTTTTTCTTGTGTTTTAATACACCACACGCAAGGAACTCAACGTTATGTTGGGGGCGTTATGTGATAGCGCCCGTCTCCGAGTCGCATCGATCAAAAATATTGTTATTAAAAGAAGGATGGGACGATATCATGAGCCATTCGTTTTTTTTGTTTGCTCGGCCGAGCTTTTACGGCGGGATGGCACGTCTGCTTGACTTCGGTGGAACGCTCAACGTCTATAATTCGTACCCTACCGGCGAGATGGCGGATGCTAAGGCACTGTCGGAAGATTGGAAAGCGGTGGCAGCCGATTTGCGTTCTGCCGTTGCTCAATACAGGGCTGAACAATCTTCTATATGAGCCGGCATTCCAGGTAATAAATCGAGACAGCTCGCCAAGCAAAACTCCCCGAACATCGTTAGTAGAACAGTAAGTCACCATTATGAAGGCCCGCTTCCGCCCCCTGCAATCCTTGTCCAATATGATGAGATCCAGCCCGGCACATCGGAAAAAATTATCCGCATGTGGGAAAATCAAAATCAGCATCGACAAGCACTCGAAAATGCCGTTATCCGTTCCGAAATACAAGATAGTAAAACTGGTCTGTGGCTTGGGTTTATCGTTTCCGTAATCGCCATTATTGCGGGGGCATACTGCATTATCAAGGGATACCCCGTTAGTGGGGGGGTCCTGAGTGGTGGTGCCGTTCCGGCGTTGGTAGGTGTGTTTGTCTACGGAAGTCGGCAACGTCGAAAAGAACGAGAAGCCAACAGAGTGCAATCATCTGAATAAGAATATGCTGCGTGAACCGGCTGCCATGGACAGGTATCTTGCCCGGCAGATGAACCGTTGCATCTGATCTCTCTTGCAATGATTGCCGATTCACAAGGTTTACCGCACTCCGCCTAAGCGAGCGGTAACGTTCACCACCGTGCCCGACGAAGGATATTCCCCAATTTTTTCTTGACAACGGTAACGACTTATGGTCAGATTCGCCATCATGTAAGGAACGGTGTTTACTCACGATGGACGGAAAAGCAGGCGATGAAAATGCCAAAGTTAAGAGATACGTTTGGTGCTTTTATTATTATACATCAGTCTGCCCATCGCGCCGGGGGGATTAACATAGTGTAGCGAGCGAGTTAAGCCATGGGCAGGGCAGAATCAAG
>CAZTLA010000113.1:0-9647 GCA_964614365.1 uncultured Syntrophales bacterium
GGAAAGACAGGGCAGAGCTTAAAGACATTTTTGTACAGATGAAACTTTCCGTTATCGGACTACCATAATAATAAGGGGTTACAGAGAAATCGTAACCCCTTATTCATTTCATCAAAGGCGATTTCCAACCTCCGGAATAGATAAATCACAATCTTACATCTTTCCGAACTGTCTGGAGCATAGAACTATTATCCTAACCCTCAAATTTCTTCAGAATCTGTAACCGTTCATAACTTCTCGTACCTGGTTAAGCGATGTAGCCCTTGACGCTTCCATGAACTCCACATCTGGAATAGTACAAGAGTATTCTTTCAGTAATTCAGAAATATTTATTTCCGTGATAACTTCAATGTCGTTTTCTCTACACAGAGCAAGCATGGCGGATGACAGCCGGCCATTCGTTGCCAAAACTGGCCTGAGATGATGTTGCGTAGGGCAGAGCATTTGCGCTCTGTAAGTATCACATGCATTTATGACCTCTGCCACCACCTCCAGATCGAGTTCATCGCCATATCTTTTATGCTTACACTGGATCAGACGAATCTGATTTCCTTGGATAGAAATAACATCCATCCCCATATCATTTAACGGGGTAAGAAACACTCGATGCCCCTTTTTTTGTTCAAGCACGGCGATAAGTGCCTCGAACCGATCCCATGGTAGAGTCCTGACATCGTCAACCCCAATCGATTTTCTAGGGCATCCTGAAGGCACTGCATCTTCAAACACCTCATGGTAAAGCTCGTTTTGCAAATCCTGCTCCCCAGGCATGGGGGCCAAAAAGTCCATAGCCATTTGTCGACGACGGTCTATCAGGGCATCAAGTTTTTCATCAAAGGATTTAAATTGCCCTTGTGGGTCCTTGGCTATCAGATAATAAACATGAACATCGCGTTCCTGTCCAATACGATACGTCCTATCCGTCGCTTGAGATTCCTTTGCCGGATTCCACCAGCGTCCGTAGTGAATGACATGATTCGCCTCAGTAAGGGTCAGTCCTATCCCGGCAACCTCCGGTGACAGGATGATGAAGTTCAGATTGCTGTCCGTTCGGATGCGGCTAATCATGGCTTTGCGCGTATTTGATGATGTTGTCGTTTCGTGCCGATTTGCAGCCCCGTTGATGATATCAACCCGCTGTCTGAATGATTCAAAAATTGAAGTAGCGAGAAGTTGTTGCATGTCTCTACTCCTCGTAAAGATCAGTGCCTTTTCGCCCTTGCCTTTTATCTCTCCCAGTATATCAATTAGTTTTGACAGTTTAGGGCAGCCTTCCATCACCGTATTGAAGCCACCTCTTTCAAACGGCTCATAGCGGGGGATCAACGATGGGTGCTGGTAAAGATTCATTAGCCCTTGAATGAGGGTAAAGGGATGATTCCCCTCCCCGCCTTCCCGTGCCCGCGTGATATATTCAACATGAAGTTCTCGCTGCTGGGGTGATAATAAGCACGGAATTTTATACTCATGTTTCTGTGGTAAACCCTTCAAAGCCTGCGTCTTTTCCCGCCGTAAAATGAAGGCTGTGCGTTTACCAAAGTCAAGTTGGAGACGAAGGTCTTCCAGAATTTTTTCCAACAGCTCTGGCTTGTCATTAAGAGGCTGTTCATAGTTTTTGGTAAATTCAGCCGCGCTACCGATTAGCTCACCTGGTTGGATATAATCTAGAATGTTCCAGACATCAAGTAGCCTAGTCTCTACCGGCGTGCCCGTACAAGCTATTCGAAACCGTGGCGATAGGCTTTTGAGCGCGTGGGAAATCTTCGTCTTTGGCGTCTTCTGGGCTTGCGCCTCATCGGTCACGACTAGCGTCCAGTCAGATTTCATACTGGCAAACGAAAACTGATAATTGACGATGGTCTCGTAATTGGTTAATATTAACCGATACTGATGGAGCTTGCTTAAATCAAGCAGTGGTCTCTGAACAGTCACCTCTTGTCCATTGAACCCCGGAACACGCATATTTTTCAAATTCTTTCCATGGAGTACATACCAGGGACTGAAAATAGCGCCATCGTTCTTAAAGAACTTCTTCATATCTTGAATCCATATCTCATTTTCCAGTAACATGACCGGCATGATGATGAGAATGGGATTCCATGGTGCGGCTTCAGAGTTGGCGTTTCCCTCGTGGGAGGGTTCTCCCTGCTCGATCAGCCATGCAATAAAGGCCAGAACCTGCAATGTTTTGCCAAGTCCCATGTCATCGGCAAGCAAGCACCCTTTTCTGCCCCTTAAATTGAGCAGATAATTTTCCTGTAACCATTTCAATCCTTCGACTTGATGTTGTTTGAGGGGTGCCTCGGATTTTAAAGCATGCGGGAGGCACAGTTTTGAGTGATCGATCTGCCCAAGTGCTTTTTCCCATTCTTCTTTATATTCCAGTTTGTCAGCATTTTCATAAATGAGAAGATATTTCCTATCGGAATCATCCGGTGAAGTCGGATGGACACTTGATGTTAATCGCTTGACAAGCTTATGGACACCATCAGCAAAATCATGATCGATAAATAGAGACCGATCACCAAGCTGTACATGACCATCTCCACTATTAAATGCGTGTTGCACCTGTTGATTGAACTGCACCAGTTCATCACGAGACTGGAAAAAAACCGTTTCTTCCGTTCCATCCTGATATCGGCAGGAAATTCCAGCATTCAGACATGTATTTTTTTTACCTTTCAAATTGGCATGTATTTCATGGTCTTCAAATATGCCGATATTAGTCCTTTGAATAACTGGTTGCACCATGAATGGAAAGCGGCCTATCCCTTTGACACGTGGTCCGAAATTGCCTATCTCTAGATCTACGGCGCCTGCCACACCGTCAAACAAAGCTTGTGGATTGCGAAGGACTTTTATCTTCTCCTGCCCACCCAAATGACGGACCTTGGCCATTCGACATAGGGCCTCTTGCTGTTCAGGGGAAAAGACAAGCCGAATTCGCCCCCCATGCCCATCATCAATGTGGAGGTTTGTAACATCTTCCGTATTGAGAAAAACATGCCTTAAATCCTTGCTCGGCACGCCATCCACATACGGAGCAAACGAAATTCGTCCATTTTCCTCTTCAATAAGGTCAATCCCAATGGCCGGAGGAATAAGGACTTTGTTGTTTTTGATAAATTGATCAATTTGTGTGCCGATACCATCGGCGAGTCCTCGGATTGCTGCAAAGTGAATTAAACTTTCATGGGAAGCCTTCAGTTCGGGTGATAGCTTTCGGTATTGATTAATTTGATCAATAAGGGAGTAAGTTTGTCGGTCAAGCCGGAAGATGGTATCGAGATGTTTGACAAAACAACCTAACCGAACGGGAGATATTTGTTTGATTCCGAGAAAATATTTGATTTGATATTTAAAATCAGCACGGCTCAATGTACCAGCAGTACTCAACTCAATATAGAACGGAGCCCATGGAACCAACTCATCAAAAGCACTTATCCCATCATCATGCAGAGACACAAACTGCTGATAAGGGAGTCTGATGGCTTTGCCGATTGGTTCGGCATACCCCTGTTCAAGCAATTGAGGAATAAGGGACGGAAGCAATTGTCCACATGGCGTAATTGGCTCACACAACTTTAAATGATCCGAGGTAAGGTCATACTCGTTACTGCGGATATAGACCCCATCAGGCTCTGCAAGCACATAAACCGATTTAAGAGGTTCCGCAATGACCCATGTCATGGGCGTATTCCTTCTCTTGCCAGGATAGAAATAACTTTTTCTTCCCAGTTCACATGGCGAATCATTCGTCCTTCATTAAGACTTTGATCCTTTAATCTTTCTTCCCGGATAGGATGATTTGTCCACATATCCGGAATTCGTTGTTCAAATTCGCTTCGTGTATAAATATACACTTTTCCGACATCACTAAATTCTACAGCGACTATTTCTCCAAAATGGAGGATAAACGACGCCTGGTTTGTTCCTGCAGACAACCTTCCATACTTAACATCGTTATTGCCACGGATTGAAAATGCTGTTACTTGAGAAAGGAGTGGGCGAGATGCTACCATTTTATCTACATATCTTAACCAAAAATTACGCCTTCCGTGAGGATCACGACCCTTTAGAACGATGTCAAAAAAGAACTTAATGTCTTCCTTAGAGAGCCATGCAATGAATCTCGCCTTCGCCTTAATGTCAATACCTGACCATTTATTCCTGTTGGCAGGCAGACGCGGATCACCAAGCATAGGATGCTTTAGAATTTTTCCCCGCAATGAGTCAGCTATGGACTGAACGCGTTGGTGAAGGATTAGTTCCTTTACTATGAATCTAAAACCGCCAGGATTAGCTTTCCAGACCTCCCAGTCAAAAAGGACATTCATTACATAGTTCGTAATATCTGCTTGCCGTCCGATTTTTTCAAGGGACTGATTCAAGGCATTGACCGCAACTAATCGCATGTAACCCGAATTTTCATTCAAGGCCCACTGCTCAGATGCCTTCCGAGGAGTCATCAACGAGGTCAGGAGAATGTCCCTTGCAAAATATGCAGCACCGCTCTTGCCGAGAAGCATTGGAATACTTGACTTCCATTTGGCAATCGTCCTATCTCTTCCGGGAAATGCCGACAGTTGTTCAGCTGCATACTTTACGATTCCTTTATCCGGCGAGTCTTTCTGCCAATTTTGGTGAATAATCATGACGAGACCCTTAATAGCCCGAACTGATAATTGATCTATATTATTGGTCAGGTATTTGCTGAAGGCAGGATCTTCTACAGTCTCACTATGCCAGCAGAGATATTTCAAAGAAAATTTGTCAATGATAGTAGTATGATCACGTTTGAATTGTTGCCACTGTTCAAGGTATCGCTCCGATAAGGGCGGCGGCTGTGGGGTTAAAGGTTTGTCAATTTTGGCTATTGTATTCCTGATTTTCGCGAAAGGATTACCGGACGCAGTGACGGAAATCCCTCGAGATATATTGTCAAGATATCGGGGGAGAACTCTCAGACCATCAAAAACACTGTCTATACTCAGACTTTCGTTGTTAGGCATCGTTATAAACGCTTTTCCAGTTTCTTTTCTTCGAAAGACCTTACCCTGATTTTGAAAATAACCCGCCGACTTTGCGGTTGATCTTCTTTACCATCTTCAGTTAACATAAGGTCTTGCTTCCCTCTTCCACTTGCTGAAAGAACCCGCAGAAAATAGTCGCTTTTATAGTTAACATTGTTTGCTGAATCTTTGCTTGAGTCAAGAATATTGATGCATTTACTAACAACCGACATGGATCTCTGTTGGCTGAGTGCCAAGTTATGCGCATCCGATCCTCGGGAATCAGTGTGGCCTTCTACGACCACTGAGCTAATATCATTCCGAAATTCAGGAAGATAAATCGTATCTGTCAACCGTGGAATAAAAGAAGCAAGGAATTCATTTCCACTCAGTGGAATTTCTGAGCGGTCCGTTTGAAATTCCAGCAGCCCTTCTGGGACCAAAATGAGAAGAGCCAGTGGATCGTTTTTATCTTCCTTGACCGTTACACCTTTGACTTCAAAATCCTTCAGTTGAAGCTGAAGTTGTTTAAGAATACTGGCTCTTGTTCTTTGACCCTCCTCAAAAGCATTGTTCATAAAAGAGCAAAGTAAAAGAATAAAGATGACAGCCAATGAGGTCATCAAATCGGTAAAAGAATTCGCTATTCCAGAATCTGTGTCATCAATCACTTATTATTGCCTCTTGACAGTTCTATACATTTTATCAATTTGGCTAACAGTTTCTTCTAAATATTCAAGTTTTTCGCTTAGCTGTTCAATGGATGTCTGAAGTTGGCCTACTGCTTCACTGACATGATCATTGGCCACGGAGATGGTTTTATTGAAATGTTCTTGCGTTACTCGCGAAAAATCTTGCAGGTGTTCTGATATGGTGGCGAGAATATTTGTTGCGTTCGATTCTATGTCAATGAAAGTCTTTCTATATTGTCCCATAGAAGTATTAATATCATTCCAAAGCTCTTTCTGATCTGCATGGGATTCCGCCAATAGCTTGATCTTGCTGCCCGTAAGATCGGCAATTTTCATAAATGACTCTTGACACTCCTTAATCTGTTGAGATGAATGATAAAGTCGCTCCATTACGGAGTTTGCAGACGTGGAAAGGTCTTGAAGGCTCCTATTAATTTCATTGTATCCAGTAACATATTCGCCGAATTCTTCGATAGCGTCATGGAGCGTATTTTTGAAGATATCAACCTTATCCATCTGCTGTTCATGCTTTTCGAGGACTTGAAAAAATCGTTGCATACTCTGACTGGTTAGATCTCTCATTTCATTTATAATACTGCCAGCAGCCTCTGCTGACCTTTCTGCTGTGCCTTCAATTGTACTGGTCATTTTGGCACTTAGTCCGTCAATCTTGCTTACTAATTGCCCCATAGTGTCGCCCAGCGTATTTACCATCCGTTCGATTAAGGCAGAACTGTTGTGAAACTGGTTTTCTGTGGACTGTTTGGCCAGCGTGATCAATTCCTGTAATGCCGACTGGGTATTCGTAAGCACTTCAGCCGTTGCTCCGACGGATTCTGCCACCCGTTTGAACTGATCTTGAGCGTTGCCGGTCAGCGATGTGCTGAATTCTCGGCTCATCCTATCAATCGATTCAGAAAGCGATTTCTGCAAATTTTTTAGTAGCCCTTCTACCTGCCCTGAAATCGACTCCTGGCGCGTTTGTTCTGACCTCTTTAGCAATTGATTCATTTCACGAATTGATTCCAATAATTCGGCCTTGGAAGAATCCGTGAGTTTGTTCAAATTATCAATTGCATTAACCATTCGCTCAAGCGTCGGTCCCATGCTCTCGCTGAAACTATTGCGAAGCTTAAGAGAAAGATCAGTATTGAACATCCGGAATGCATTTGTCTGTTCGGCAATGTTCTGGGAAATCTCTTCTAAAAGATGGGATTCCGAGCGTCGTGGCACGAGCGAGTCTATGGCAGTTGTCAGAGACAATCGAAAACCGTTTATACGATGGAAAACTCGTTTTTCAAAAAGTAGGAACCCTGTCGCAGAAATAAGAGCAGCAACAGATGAGATGAATTTACCAGATAGCCCGCCAATTAAATTTTCAAGACCGAATACTCTATTTGTTGCTTTATCAATACTGACACCCCAAAGACCCACCAGGATAGCCACGAAAGTCATCAATAGACCAATCCCTGTAACAATTCCGGGGATCGCAAGAAAACGTCTCTTATTGAAATCATTTCCCAAAAAGTTATCTTCCGGGAAAATACTTGTAGCCGACTCTATTGCCCATACCTGTTCAGCATCATCTTCGCCGGGTATGGGTCTGTAGATGAGCTTGGAACGGAAAACATTCCATTGTCCCTTGAAAAAAGGGACTGAAGTAAACAGTTGGTCAAGAAGATCAATAGCTATGGAATTCAGACCGTGGCTGCCTTGGAGCGGGTACTTGATTTTCAAATCTTTAATCTTTTCTACAAGATTAGTACAGATCGCTTTCTGGCGGCGCGACAGTTTAGAAAGATTCTTCATTTCCCAGATCGGCCATAGGACAAGTACGACAGCCGCAACCCATGAAAACCACGGCGCAGATATTCCAATAATTTCAACTGAGAAGGTGAATAACTCTTTCACTTTGGACCTCCATTTCTAACGGTATTTATGACCAAGAGCCAAAGTAAAAAATTATTTTCACGCATTATCATCATTTTGACCACACAAAACACAAAACCCCGCTCTCTTCTGGAGATACGGGGTTTCGGTAATCAGTCCATAGCACCCTCGTGTAAGGTTGAATGGTTCTGGAATTATAGTCTCTGACATTGCATGTGCATGTTTAACTACCACAATTTACGTTAGATTCCTACAATGAAATGTGTTCATCTAACAGGAGAAACAATAATATGAACGGATTAATGCTTCACTGCGGCGGTAAGGCCGCAACCCTTGCTGAACTCGATCTGATCCCTATGCCGGAGGTCACGGAAACCTACCAACCGGTATCACATTACCTGCTGGCCAAGAAGGCGCTGACCATTACCCAGGATCTGCTCAAAGGCTATGTATTGAGCAACGAGTCATTCGGACTTGCACGTGAGGGCGCCCAGATGTTCGGTGTCCTGCAGTTTCGGGGAACCAATACGGAAATGGGCTTGTCGGTCGGTTTCCGTAATTCTTATGACCATTTCATGGTCGTGGGCTTTGCTTCCGGTGCCAGTGTGTTTGTCTGAGACAACCTGGCGCTTTCCGGTGACATCGTTTTCATGCGGAAACACACCAAAAAGGTGTGGGATAATCTCGAAGAGAAGATGATTACCTCTGTGGCCACGATGTCATCGGTCCCCGGCAGTTTGTCTCAAGGTAAACCTAGTTCAGGATGCTTTTTACAAACTGGCTCATAGAACAATCTCAAGAAACAAATTTATAGATTTCGCTTATTTCCTCCAAACGTTTGATAAGCCGGGGCAGCCGCGCCTGGCTTGCCCGGTCGGGGGGCAGATGACCAGGGAGAGCATCGCGGAATCCTTGCTGGGCCAGAAGACCGCGAAAGGCGCCTGCTAAAAAGGTTTTCAATTCTTTGGATGAACTCCTGATCTCAGAAATGATTTCGGGGCGGCCATCCAGGACAGTGATTATGTCTTCCATATCGTGACTTGCCATATAATCGCCGCCGCCCCGCCCCTCGAATGCCTCAACCTTGGTTGCCAGAAAGTAGGGGGGTGAAACAATCTGAATCGTCAGTCCCTTTTCCAACTCAATACTTTCAGCATTCTTAATGGCGGGCAGATACCAGTAGTTGGAGAAGCCAAGGATATCTTCCTGCGTAGGCATGACATCAACCTTTATGCCGTCAATCAGCCACCGGCAGAGTGGCGCCCCTTCGCTCATATCCTGCTTGAATCCTTTTTTTCGGAGATCTTCTTCAAGATTGTAGTACTGCTTTCTTGAAGCAACCTCAACAATGAGGTCCACATCCTGTGTTGCCCGGACTTCCGGCATGGCGGGATCTGTGATGAAAAGACCCGTAGCGCACCCTCCGACAAAAACAGCCCTCTTTCTCAGATCACCGAGACGTTTGGCGACATTGGTAATCAACTGAATATTGATATCTTTGTTATTGATCATGCCGATGTAATCGCAGTTTTAGTTCCCTGATGGCGATTTCCCTTTCACGGGCTCTCCCGTCGCGGATCGCATCCACTAGGGCCAGCAATTCATAAAGGGCACTATCCTTTTTGGCAGCCTTCGGGACGGACTTATAGAGAGGCGAGAATTCATGGCCGCGGGTATCGCCGTCCGGGTCCGGCCATACGGGGGGTGGTTCATTCGGTTGAGAAATCATATCCCTGAGAGGCAGAGCGGCATATCCGGTGGGAATGCCTCTGGTCAGGCCGCCATGATCCGGGGGAAAGGCGTATTTAACGCCATGTATGAGTAATTCTTCCAATGATTTCACAAGGGGGCGCCCCCTCGGTGCATCCATCAGACGGGCAGCAACTGCGCGCTTTATACCGGCATGGACCTCCGAGGTGCTCATAGCGAGATCAGCGGCAAGGGATGCATAAGACCACTGGTCTTCGCCCAGTGCGACAATTTTCAAGAGAATAACTATATCCTGTGGTTTGAGAATCATGGGGGGATTCTATTCGCAATTCGCGAATAGCGC
>CAZTLA010000114.1:0-9615 GCA_964614365.1 uncultured Syntrophales bacterium
ACTAATATGGCTGAGAGCAAATATTGGGAATTCATTTAACCCCGTGTTTAACGGGAAATTTTTAAATCATGAAAATGGAAGCGTTTTGGCTGGCAAGTATTCAGTGCACTGGTCTGTTAGGATATTTATGACAGTTTGGCTAAGTGGTGTCTCACTCTTCCCGATAGCTGTAGTAGCCATTCTGTTTAATGACCATGGAATAAAAGTATTTCAGTCAGGTGGTGATTTATTGGGAATAGGGATTTCAACATTTTTTGCGATTCTTATGGGGGCTGGGGGTATTGGGATGATCATTTTTGCAAAAAGGGCGTCTCGTGAGGGGTTATATAAAATCACAGAAGTCGTCAATAAGAGTATTGGCAGTAATGTATCAATACCGGACCAGCGGGTGCAAAACTAACTCGTTTCACTCGCAGTTGACCCGCAAAACCGTGATGGCAATAGCCCCCATTTCCAATTAATGCATGACGATTACCCTCTTGAAAGTTAGTGAACAGTCCCTGAAATTCCCCGTTCTTCACGCAGTGGGAGAGCCTGGGGCAGTTAATAAGACCCTATCTAAATCGAATTGCCTTTGAGAGTTGCAGATATTAGAGAACTCAGGGTGATATATCCATGAAACGGCGTGATTTCCTCCAGCTTGGTTCCGGCTTTCTTTTGTCTATGCTGCTGGATAAAAAAAACGCTTTGGCCGGCGGGGCTCCTCAACCTGTTTCCGGCGAAGACATTCTCAAAGGGATGATGATCATTGATGCGCATTCGCACCCGGATGAGTTCTTCAGTGACAGATGGCCGAAAGATATGAGTTCTTCCCTGTCGAGTATAAGGCAGTTGGGGATGAGCGCATCAGTTTTTTGTGCCGTAGGCGATAGGCAGCAAGGAGCCTGGGAAGAGACTTTTCCCGGGATCATGAGACAGCTTTCGAGAGCCATGTCCTCTGTGGAATCGGGGAAGGCCAGGCTCGTTCTCACGGCATCCGATATCACGAACAACAGGGGGTCCCAAGGGCCGGTGGGCTGTATTCTGGGAATTGAAGGAGCCAATCCGCTTCAGGGGGATATTCAACGCTTCGATGAAGCCTATCGTTACGGAGTGCGACTTGTCACGTTGGGGCATTATCGGGTGAATGAATTTACGGATATCATGACGGCTGCGCCAAAACACGGCGGCCTTTCTGCGCTGGGTAGAACGGCAGTAAGAAAGATGGATGCTCTGGGTATCGTCATTGATGTTGCCCATGCCTCCTCCAATGCAATCAAAGATATTGCCGAGATTACCAAGCGGCCGCTTATAGATTCCCACACCAGTATTTGCCACAACAATACGTTACCGTGCGGTCGTTTCCGCACCTGGAACGAAATGGAGCTTGTGGCAAAAACAGGCGGGGTTGTCTGTACCTGGCCCCTGGCGCATCGCAAAGGAGAATACCGGCGCGAGACATTCCTCGACTGGGCAAAAGAAATTGCAGAGATGAAACAACGACTCGGCATTGAACACGTACGCCTCGGTACTGATGGAGGGGGCCATCTCCCCGCCATGATACAGGGGTACGAGGATGTGCGTGACCTGCGGAAATTGGCGGCTGCCATGCTTGAGGTGGGACTGACGAAAGACGACATAGCAGCCTATATGGGCGGCAACTTCTATCGGGTATTCAAGGCTTATACGAGTTGAGTTTATCCGGCGGTAAAAATTATCTCCGTGCCCGCAGTAGATACCCACGGCCTTATGCCAGTGGCACGTAAAACCAAGCTGCGACGACAACCATGTCATTCCCCTCCCTCGGGGCTGGTTCAATCTTGCAGATTGAACCAAAACATTAATAGCTCGGTTCAGGCTGCAAGCCTGAACCAGCGAGGGGAGGACGAGCAGCATATCGGCCACCTAACCTCCCCCATCAAGGGGGAGGAATCTGAAAGGATCGCATTCATCCTCGGACTAATGCTCGCGGTTTTCTGCTTTTCTTTTGATAAAGCTTGTGCTGTTTAAACTGAAAACTATATGGTACATTTCCCGAAGTTCAATATCGGTCCAATGAATTCCTGACAGCGAGGCATGAATTGTCAACTTTGCAGGCGGTGATACTCGGATTGGTTCAAGGATTGGGAGAGTTTCTGCCCATATCAAGCTCGGCGCATTTAGTGCTGGTTCCCTGGTTTTTCGGATGGACGGACCCGGGACTTACGTTTGATATCGCCCTGCACATCGGCACTCTTGTCGCCGTGGTTATCTACTTCTGGAAAGACTTGCTGCAGTTGATCATCAAGGGATTGACGGATGCCCGGAGCCGGGAGGGGCGATTATTCTGGTATCTGGTTGCGGCGAGCGTACCAGGCGCAATCGTAGGATTCCTCTTGGAAGAAAAGGCGGAAACCATTTTCAGAGCCCCCCTTCTGATCGCGGGCATGCTGATCCTCTTGGGCATTCTCTTGTTCTGGGCGGATCGGAAAGGTTCCCGGAAGATTGCGATAGATAATATTACGTTGAGAACCAGCATCGTAATCGGCCTGTCTCAAGCGCTGGCTGTTGTCCCGGGCGTTTCCCGTTCCGGCATCACCATGACCGCGGGATTAATGATGGGGTTGACCCGGGAAGGGGCAGCCCGGTTTTCCTTCTTATTATCAACTCCCATCATCTTTGGCGCCTCTCTGGTCAAGCTGCCCTATATCGTATCTCATCCATCCATGATAACCGTAAATTTTCTGGTTGGCATTCTGGTCTCTTTCATTACCGGCATTGCCAGCATCGGGTTTTTACTTCGCTATGTTCAGACGAAGAGTTTCCTGCCCTTCGTCTGGTACCGATTTATCTTGGGCTTCCTGGTAGTCGCGGTTGCCTTGCTACGGTCAGGGACTTTCTAACCTACTTCAGTATGGGAGCAAATATTTCTCTCGCTGTCTTCATCATCTCCGTCCGGAATAAAATAGACTCTTCGGATTCTTCATAGAACTTTTCGTCCGGCTCGGTAAACATTTGCGGGGGTATGCCTTCCCGCGGAGCGTCCTTTCGACTTCCGGGACTGCCGTACGTTTTAATGAATGCCGCGTGTCCCTCTTTGCTCAAAATCCAATTGATAAAGACTTTTGCTGCGTTCGGATGAACCGGCGCTTCCGGAACGGATAATCCGCCCGCCCCCGAACCTATCTTTCCGCCCTCCTTTACCTTGGCAAAGGCGAGAGGAGCCCCCAGATTGATAAATTCTATGGCGTTCTCAAAATTTGTTGCGATACTTACCGCGTGTTTGCCCCTTGCCACCCATTCAGCCTGAAGTCTTCTGTCTCGTGTAATCGCCGGCTCCTGCTTGACAAGCTGGCGCATAAATTCTCTGGTCCCTTCAACGCCCCAAACGTCAAACGCCAACATGGTAAAGAAGGCATTGCCGGTGCCCGTTACCGTCGGGTCGTTCATCGTGATCTTCCCTTTCCATTTGGGATTGAGCAAATCCTTATAGGAAGTTATTTCATGATCATTGACCATGGCAGTGTTTCGCAGGACATAGCGCTGAGGGGTAGCCAGCATTGCTATGCCCGTCTGATCCTTATCGTAGTAAGGCACGCGTTTGGCAATCCATGCTTGCGGATCCAAGACCTCGGGCAGTAACAACTGCGTACCAATCTTGCCCAAAAGGCCAAGTGGTTTCAGAACCGTTAACGTTGTGGCGTCACCCGACATGACTACATCAACCGTTCGTATGCCGGCAGTCTTCTCCGTCTGCATCCGCTGCGTTAATTCCTCGCCGCGTCCGTTTACCCACTCGACTTTTATCCCATACTTTTTTTCAAAGGCGCTTGCCAAATCGCGTATCACGTCGCCGCTCGGGGTAGAAAATATCATCACCTTCCCCTCTTTTTTGGCCGCCTCTACCACCCTATTCCATTCCGCTTCCCAGGTGCTTTTGGCCTTCTCAGCGGGCGCTTTTACGGCCGGAGCAGCCGCAGAGGCCGCTTCGGGTGCGGTGAAGAGCTGGCAGAGAACGATCAACCCAATCAGTGCAGAACTTGTCGGCATAATCAATTTTTTCATTTTTTCCCCCCCCTTTTTTGAGTCAATTTTCCTTATTTACGATTAGAATCGCTTTCCTCACCGGAAGGCGCACGGAGAACGTAAGGAATATTTAATCCTGTGTCAAGAAAAACCAAGCGTTTTCCTCTTGTCTCCTTGCTTGAGAACCCGGGTTAGGCAGGCTTTCTCTTTGCGTAAAACAGAACCTTTACCGGCATTCCCCTTCCGTGATAAACTATGCCATCTCTGAGAGGGAGGCCTCTATGAAAACTATTACGGTTGCCTTTGCGATGGTGCTTTTGCTGGCACTTCCGGGATGGTCTGATAACGGCTTCAAGGAAGGAACGAAGGAAGTCGGCCAGGGTTTCAAGGAGGGGACGAGGGCGGCAGGGCAGGGTTTCAGAGAAATGGGCAAGGAAACCGGCAAGGCCATCAAGGAGGGGGCGAGGGAGGTCGGCCAGGGCTTCAAAGAAATGGGAAGGGAAGCCGGGCAGGATGCCAAAAAGACCGGTCAATCAATCGGCCAGTGGTTCAAAGATACGGGCAAAAAGACCGGTGAAGCATTCAGGCAGTTCGGAAGGGACATCAAGAAATTTTTCAAAAGAGATTAAGGACGCACATGTTGAGCATTGTGTTATTGACAGCGTGCGATTCGTGCTCGTATCTGGTTGTTACATGCCCCTAACGTACAGGCCTTCTTCCAGTCTGAACATGCCTTGATTCCGTTTCCTTTAGAATCATAGGCACTTGCCCGGTTGATGTATGCACGGACATTATCAGAATCCATCTCGATTGCCCGGTCAAAATCCGGAATAGAGCGATCACGCTCACCTTTGAGCAGCAAAGTAAAGCCCCTGTTGTTATAGGCTTCAGAGTCTTTGGGGTCGAGTTGGACGGCTATATTAAGCTCTGCTATGGCACGGTCATAGGCCCCCGCACGGCCAAAAACAACCCCTCTCTGATTGAAGGCACCTGCATGCTTTGGATTTATTTCTATTGCTTTATTGAGGTCTGAAAGGGCGCGCCTCAAGTCCCCTCTGGTGCTGAAGGCAGAGCCCCGATGAACATACGCATCACAGAGTTCGGGATCAATTTCCAATGCCTTATTATAGTCAGAGAAGGCCTTATCAATGTTACCTTGCAACTCAAAGACATTCCCCCGATTTACATATGCCATGGCAGACCGCGCGTCACTTTCGATTGCTTTGTTGTAATCAGATAGGGCGCGGTCAAACTCTTTCAGAATAGAATAGACATTTCCGCGGTTGACATAGGCGCCGGCGAATGAAGGGTCCAGTTCAACCGCCTTGGTGAAATCCGCTATGGCAATATTTCTTTGCCCGGTTGCATTGTATATATGGCCACGATTGAAATAGGCGGATGCATCTCGTGGGTTCAACTCTATTGCCTTTGTGTAATCCGATACCGCCTGAGAGACATTCCCTTTTTCGCTATAGGCATTTCCCCTGTTGCTGTATGCTTCAGCGAACCGGGGATTAATCTCCAGAGCTTTGTTGTAGTCCAACAACGCAAGATCTATTGCTTTTTTCACTGTCCGCACTATTCCACGATTATTGTAAGCAGCAGCGTTCCGCGGATCTACCTCTATCGCTTTTCCATAGTCAGCAATGGCTTGCTCCTGATGACCCGAATCTTTTTGGAGGTTCCCTCTGTTGATGTATGCTTCAGCAAACCGGGGATTAATCTCCAGAGCTTTGTTGTAATCCGACAAAGCAAGATCGATTGCTTTTTTCGCCGCGTGTACTGCTCCACGATTATTGTAAGCAGAAGCGTTTTGGGGATCTACTTCAAGCGCTTTCCCATAGTCAGCAAGTGCTAGCTCTGGATGACCTGAATCTTTCTGTATGTTACCTCTGTTAGAAAAAATATCACTGTCGCGGGAACCCAATTCTATTGCCATGCTGTAGTCTGCCATCGCCGAACCGAGATCACCTTTTTCATGATATAGTTTACCTCGATTCCCATAGAACCGCCAATTTTGGGGCTGAAGCTCTATAGATTTTGTATAGCCCATTATAGCTTGACCATAGTTTTTCAACATGCTGTAAATAATTGCTTTGTTGTTGTATGCCGCCGCATTCTTCGGCTCTAACTCGATCGCCTTGTTGTAATACGCTAAAGCACGTTCATGGTCCCCCTTCTGCTGGTATATATTACCGCGATTGTTGTAACCCTCCGTTCGTTGGGGATTTCTCTCAATAGCCTTGTCATAGTATTCACCCGCAAGATCGAAGTTCCCCTGCTGATCATAAACATAACCAAGTTGAATGTAGCCACGATCATCGTCAGGATTCAGTGAGATTGCCTCTTGATAGGAAGATATCTGCCGGTCAGATTGTCCCTGCTCCCCATAGAGGTCTCCGAGAGACAGCGCCGTATAGAAAGAGGGAGCAATCTCCCGGGCATTTTTGTACGCGGCTATCGCTTTATCGGTTTGCCGCAGTTTCCGATAGCACCAGCCAAGATGCGTGTATCCCTCTGCGTTCATTACTATCCTGCTTTTCATCTCATCACAGGTTTGGACTGCCCTGTCCTTTTCGCCAATCTTCCCGTATCCCTCTGCCAGAACAGCATAACTCAGACCATCATCCGGTGCGAGTCTGACCGCAGTCTCGGCCTCATCAATTGCCTTCCCATAGGCGCCTTGTTCCAAGTAAACACTTGCCAGGCCCCAATGCGCCTCATAATAGGTCGGCATGATGGCAATTGCCTTCTTGTATTGTTCCGCAGCCTCGTCTAATTGCCCTGCATCTTTGTACGTCGTTGCCAGACCGATATGCGCTCCTATTTTTTGCGGCAGGAGACGAATGGCTGCCTTGTATTCCTCAATCGCTTCCTTGTAAAATACCATTTCTCGGTATGCTTTCCCTGCGAGCTTGTGGAGCGCATAGCTGTTGGGAAAGTTCTTGAGTCCCCTCTAGTAAATGTCAAGGGCCTGGCGATATTGTCCGGCTGCTGCATAGGCGAAACCGAGGTCAACGTATGCCCCGGCTTCGCTAAGATTCGCTTCGAGGGATTCCTTGTACCGGGCTATTGCATCGGCATATCGTTCCTGCTGGAAAAAAAGATCCCCCCATATCTTTGCGCGTAACTTGTACGCAGGGAATTTGTCATTTATTTTTCCTGCAAAATCAGCCGCACTCGTAAAATCCCTCTTTGCGGAATAGGCATAAAAACTTGCAAGGTATCCCACAATCAACTCCGGATAGTCGTTTAGGAATCGCTGAGCGATGGCCGTGACCCGACTGTAATCCTTTTGCGCATAGGCAATTCCAAGCCCGGTGAAGAGTGCGAGATGCGAAGAGTCCTCATCGCTAAACGCCTTCTTGTAGAGCATAACTGCGCCGTCAATCTTATCCATCGCCAGCAGGATGGTGATTTTCTGTAATAATCCCCATTGCGATGTCGGCTCCTTTGCCATGTACATATCCAGCTCGCTCAGCGCTTCTTCATACCTCCCCATCGCTGCGTACACATCACTGAGGTGCAAGTATATCGAGACCTGACTGGGATATGATTTGATCATCCTTTTGTAGATTATAACAGCCTGTTCGTAGTTGTGATCAAAGAGCTTAAGCTGAGCCTCAATGAAGTGAGCATCAAGGTTTTTCGGGTCCTGATTCAGGAGCTCGGAGATCACTGTCTCCGCATAGACGCGGTCTCCTCTGCCGAGGTAAATCAATGCCTTCCAGAGCTTGAGGACCATCACTTCCGGGTTAATGCGCAATGCCTTGTCGATCTCTTTCAAGGAGTTCTCACTATCTCCAAGATTGTAGTACGTCATGCCAAGCATAAAATGAACAAACCCGGATTCGGGATAGCGATCGAGAGCCGCTCGGCATTTCAGTAAAACCTGTTTGAGTCGATGGTTCTCAAAATCTTCTATAAGGGATTTCACGATTTCGCAGAGTTGTCCGTCGTACTGCCCCCGGTAGACTGCAATCTCACGACATTCACCAAGCCACTGCGGAATCAACAGAGGTAGCTTGAAAGATTGCTCGTCGTCCCTTTCTGCCGGAATATCCTTTGATGTTTTTCCGGATTGCGGTGAAGGAGCTGCTTCTCTTTGTGGGATGGCAGATCCATCTGTTGGCAATGTCAGAAAACAGAACAGAAACAGCACGACCATCAGAAACATTTTTCTCATCGGAATCCCCCTCTGCGGATGTCTCAACATATCTGTATAGTTCCCAGTTGTTAAGATTACTTATTAGTCCCAATTGAATTGAGCCAAAGCATACCGTAACTACCTTGACCATTAAACAGAAAAATATCTGATGCTATTATCATGATTTTCATCTCGCTTTAGGGAAGCTCTCTGATAATCTCCGGTCACGGTGGTTGCTATTCGCCGGGGAAGAATTCGGACATTAACCAGGGCGTGCCGGTCCTGGCCAGTTCCGCTTTAAACATCCGGCGGATTTCCGGGTCTTCATCCTCGTACTCTATCTGCCTGCCGCCTTTCTTGACGCTCACGCCGCTTCCTTTGGATTCTTTGTGGATTCCCCTGAATTTTTTGCTGCCTCCGGCATGCAATGCCAGGTACCTGGCCGGCAGGCTGCCGCTGTTGAAGTGCTGATGGAACCAGAGATCGGGAGGGGCAAAGAACGTGCCTGGCTGCCAGTCGATCCTTACCCGCTCGCCGCCCTCCTTCGGCCAGACGAGCGTATAGCCGGTGCCGCTCAGGATTAAAAGCTGGGCCTCCCCATGACCGTAGTGGGCCTTCTTGTACGTGCCCACGGGAAATTCAGACACGTGGGCGGTCATGATATTGCTCGATAGCTCAAACCGGATATTGGAGCTTCGCGCCCCGCGGTCCTTCCACTCCTCCAGTTTGAACGAACGCACGTCGGGGATGAAGTTGCTCTCCCAGATCCTGCCGGCATACAGCGTTCCCTTGGCGCTGAAAAATCCGTCTTTGCCGCTGAATCTTTTCTTAAATACGAAGGGATTGTTGAAGATGAAGTCCAGGTCGTTACAGAGATTGATGAACACAGGGGCCTGGGTTACGCCTAACAGGCGCGCAGGGTGCGTTCCGGACCCGTTGAAATGCTGATGCCACGCATTCAGCGGCGGCGCAAAAAGGCTGCCCTCCTGCCATTCGAACGAATGCCTGTGGCCGTCTTCATTCCAGACGGTGGTGGCGCCGCGTCCCTCGAGGACGTAGATTATTTCTTCATACAGGTGCCGCTGGGGCTCCAGGCTCCCGCCGGGGGGAATTTCACAAACGTAAGCGTCCACAACCAATTCGAGTCCTTGGAGGTTGATGAAGGCGCCCATCCCGCCCTTGCGCTTCCACGGCCCCAATTTCAACCGCCTGACATCCGGTACGCTGTAATCGCGGACGAGGGGAACGCCTTCCTCGGCAAGCCACTGCTCATAGAGGTTCAGCTTCCGCAGTGAGGGTTCGTGCTTATGATCTTGCATGGAAGGCTCCTCGCTCAAATCTGACAACTTCGTAAAAGGTAAGAAGAATGGCTCTTTCGTTGGGCGAATATAGGAAAAAGCGGACTATGTGTCAACAAAAAGCCGATGATTTGTCAGGAGCAAATGATATGTCCGGTATTGTAGCACACAATCTGTCCGGTTTGA
>CAZTLA010000115.1:0-9590 GCA_964614365.1 uncultured Syntrophales bacterium
ACCGGGACCGCGGGAAAAGACCCCTCATGGGAGAAGCCGCGGCGACCATGAGCGACATAACCATCGTCACGTCCGACAATCCGCGGAGGGAGGACCCCCTTGCGATCATTTCCGAGATAGAGCGGGGAATTCGGCCTCTCGCGCGGGAGAAGGTCCGTCCCGAAGACCTGGGAAAGACCGGCAACAAGAAATGCTACGCGGTGATGCCCGACCGGGCAGCGGCCATTGGAAAGGCGGTGGCCATTGCCGGCGCCGACGACATAGTCCTGATCGCCGGAAAGGGTCACGAGGACTACCAGATACTGGGAGAAAAAAAGATCCCCTTCGACGACCGGCTGGTCGCCGGAGAAGCCTTGCAGGCAATAAAGGAGAATAACTAGTGGGATCGAATTCTTCTCCCCGGCTTTCCGGCCGCGACGTCATTCAGGCCACGGGAGGGACTTTGATCCGGGGCAGCGAGGACAGGATATTTCAGGGAGTTTCCACTGACTCACGGGAACCGGCGGTGGAAAAGCTGTTCATCCCCTTAAAAGGGGACCGATTCGACGGACACGATTTCCTCATCACCGCGATTGAAGGCGGCGCTGCCGGTGTCCTGGTGCAGCGGGGCTCGGAAAAAAAATTAGGCGACGCTTCCACGGGCGCCACGGTCATCCTCGTCGGGGACACCTTGACGGCGCTGGGGGATCTGGCGCATTTCTGGAGAAAAAAATTCCCCGTGCCCGTGGTTGCCATCACGGGAAGCGCGGGAAAGACCACGACCAAAGAAATGGCGACAGGCATCATGGGAATCCGGAAAAATACCCTCGGCACCCGGGGCAACTTCAATAACCTTGTGGGCCTCCCCCTCACCCTCTTCCGATTCAACGAAGGACATGAGGCGGCAGTTCTGGAACTGGGAACGAACAGGCGGGGAGAAATCGCCAGACTGACGCGGATCGCGGCGCCGGATGTGGGCATCATAACGAATATCGGCGCAGCCCATCTGGAGGGATTCAAATCCCTTGAGATGATCCGGGAGGAAAAAAGCGACCTGTTCCGAAACATGGCCCCAAACGGCATTGCCGTCATGAATCGCGACGGTGAAGAATGGAGCTTCCTGGAAAAGGTCTGGCAGGGGAAACGGGTAACCTTTGGAATCAACAACGATGCCGACGTCGCCGCCGAGGGCATTACCATCATGGGGAACGCGGGCATGCGCTTTGTCCTGAAAATAGGAGATGCACGGGAAGAGATCGCCCTGCAGGCCGTGGGTGAACATAATGTCTACAACGCCCTCGCCGCCGCCGCCGCGTCAACGGCGCTGGACTTCGGACACGCCGACATCTGCCGCGCCCTTTCGGCATTCAGGCCCGTCCCCGGCCGCATGGAGATACACCGTTTAAAAAACGGCGCGTTCCTGATCGATGATACCTACAATGCAAACCCTGCATCCCTCCGGGAGGCCGTCAAAACGCTCCGGGAACTTAAGGGAAGCAACGAAAGCACGGTGATCGTGGGCGACATGCTGGAACTGGGCGACCGTTCCGAAGAGCTGCATGAAGAAAGCGGCATGTTCATGGCGGATGCCGGGGTAAGCGCCATTTTCCTCAAAGGCGCCTTTGCCCGGGCAACAGCGGCGGGAGCCGTGAAAAAAGGAATTGCCCCGGACCGGTTATTTTTCCCGGAAAATCCCGGTGATGTTTCATCCCTTCTCGAGACCCGCCTGAAGAAAGGCGACTGGATCCTGGTCAAGGGATCGAGAGGGATGCACATGGAAACGGTCGTGAAGGAA
The DNA here is from genome assembly GCA_964614365.1 of uncultured Syntrophales bacterium. Classification (GTDB taxonomy): domain Bacteria; phylum Desulfobacterota; class Syntrophia; order Syntrophales; family JACQWR01; genus JACQWR01. The sequence goes on from CAZTLA010000115.1 coordinate 1,775, forward strand.
ATTCTGGATACCTTCGGGGCGGAAGAAGGCGAACGACAAATAACGACGTATCATTAAGGATTCTTCAGTGCTCTATCATCTCTTATATCCGCTGCACGCGCAATATTCATTCTTCAACGTGTTCCGATACATCACGTTCCGGACGATCTATGCCACGATTACCGCTCTGGTCATCTGTTTTGTCATGGGCCCCTGGCTGATCCGGAAGCTCCAGTCCCTGCAGCTCGATCAGCCCATTCGGGAAGACGGTCCCGATTCCCATCTTTCCAAGAAGGGAACCCCCACAATGGGCGGGATACTGATCATTTTCGCCGTGGTCATTTCCACGCTCCTCTGGGCCAACCTGACGGTAAACTACATCTGGTTCGTAATCATGGTTACCGTGGGATACGGCCTCATCGGGTTCCTGGACGACTACCGGAAGTTGACGGGCAGGAACAGCAAAGGCATCCCGGGGAAAATCAGGCTGGCCGGAGAGATCGTTATCGCCCTTTTTGTAAGCATCATCCTCTACGGAAAACCCGGGTTCACCTCCCACGTAACGATACCGTTCTTCAAGACCGTGCTCCCCGACCTGGGATGGTGGTATGTGCTCCTTTCCACATTCATCATCGTGGGAGCGGCAAATGCGGTCAATCTCACGGACGGCCTGGACGGATTGGCCATCGGCCCGGCGATAACCTGCTTCATGACCTACCTGCTCTTCGCCTATTTTGCCGGCAACAGCAGGATCGCCGCCTATCTACAAATCCCCTACGTGACGGGGACGGGCGAACTCGCCATATTCTGCGGAGCCATTGTGGGAGCCGGAATCGGCTTCCTCTGGTACAACGCCTACCCCGCCCAGGTCTTCATGGGCGACGTGGGGTCCCTGTCCCTGGGCGGCGCCCTGGGCGCCATCGCCGTCATCACCAAGCAGGAGATCCTCCTGGCTATCGTCGGGGGCATATTTGTCGTGGAAACATTCTCCGTTATTTTCCAGGTGGGTTGGTTCAAGGTGTCCCGCGGCAAGCGCATGTTCCGGATGGCGCCGATCCACCATCATTTCGAGCTCAAGGGATGGGCCGAGCCGAAAGTAATCGTCCGGTTCTGGATCATCTCCATCCTGCTGGCGCTGGTCGCCATCAGTACCTTGAAATTACGCTAAAAGGATATTCATGGAACTGGCAGGGAAAAACGTACTGATCATCGGCCTGGGAAAGACGGGAATGGCCACCGCCCGCTTTCTGGCGGGGCGCAATGCGGGAATTATCGTTACCGACGAAAAACCCCGGCAGGCCCTGGAAGGTTCTCTCCGGGAACTGGCCGGGTTGCGCACGGATGTGGAATTCAGGGGATACGACACGGACTGTTTGTCCCGGATTGATCTGGTCGTACCTTCACCCGGCGTGCCGCCGTTTAACGCTGTTCTCGCGGAAGCCGTGAAGAGGAAGATCCCGATCGCCAGCGAGATGGAACTGGCCTTCCGATTCCTCACTATCCCCCTGATTGCCATCACGGGCACCAACGGAAAGACGACGACCACGACCCTGGTCGGCGACATCCTCAGGGGGTGCGGAAAAAAAGTATTCGTGGGGGGAAATATCGGAGATCCCCTGATCGGTTACGTGGGCGGGACGCAGGCCGACGACTTCGCGGTGGTCGAGGTAAGCAGTTTCCAGTTGCAATGGATAAAGCGGTTCCACCCGATCGTTGCCGTACTCCTCAACACCACCCCCGACCATGTGGACTACCACGGTTCTTTTGAGGTCTACCGCCGGACCAAGGAACGCATCTTCGCAAACCAGACGGAAAGAGACCTTGCCGTTTTCAACGCCGATGAGCCCGCTTCGCAGGCGCTCGCAAAAAGTCTGGCCGCGCGGGTCCGGTATTTCAGTTCCTCGCGGGAAGTGGACACGGGGATGTTTCTCGATCGCGGGATGCTGGTAACCGCGGGTTCTTCCGGCACGAGGGAAGCATACCCCGTGAGCGGAATAACGATTCCCGGAAAACACAACCTCGAAAATGTCATGGCCGCCGTCCTGGTGGCCCGGGAGTGCGGATGCGATCCCGCGGGCATTCGGGAAACGATTGCCCGTTTCCGGGGACTGCCGCACCGGATAGAATTCGCCGGTGAAAAAAACGGGGTCGCCTTCTACGACGATTCCAAGGGGACGAACGTGGACGCCGTCATACGAGCGCTGGAAACCTTCTCGACGCCAATCATTCTGCTCTTGGGAGGCAGGGATAAGGACGGCGATTTTCAGGCGCTTTCTCCGCACCTCGGACAGAAGGTGAAAGAGCTGGTGCTTTTCGGGGAAGCACGGGAGAAGATCAGTCGTGCGCTGGGGGAAATCGTGAAAACAACCCTCTCGGCAACCCTCGGGGATGCCGTCCGGATCGCCTGGGAAAAGGCATCTCCCGGGGACGTGGTTCTGCTCTCGCCCGGCTGTGCGAGCTTTGACGAATTTACCGATTACAAGGCGCGGGGAAGGTTTTTTAAAGATATGGTGGGGAACTTGACGGCATGAGTAATTTCGCACCGGCGGAAAAGAGACCCGATATCCTCTTGCTTATGGCGACCCTGATCCTCGTGACCGTGGGTACCGTCATGATATACAGCTCCAGCTCCATCATGGCCATGGAACGGTTCAAGGACGGACAGCATTTTCTTAAAAAACAGCTTATTTTCGTATTGCTGGGCATGGGGCTCATGGTGTTTCTGACAAAAGTGCCTTACCGAAAGTTGAGAAAAGCGGCCTATCCGGGCATTGTCCTCTCCGTGCTGTCCCTGTGCCTGCTCCTCATCCCCCATATCGGCGTCAAGGCCGGAGGGGCCACCCGCTGGTTGAGCGTGGGCATTTTCTCGTTCCAGGTGACGGAAGTGGTGAAGGTAGCCATGGCCGTTTTCCTGGCCCATTTTCTGTCGAAAAAGACGCAATACCTGAAGGAATTTACGCAGGGGGTCCTCGTACCGCTGGCCGTCACCCTGGTTATCGTTCTGCCCATACTCCTGGAACCCGATTTCGGCACGGCGGTCATCATTGCCATGATCCTGATGCTGATGCTGTACCTCTCGGGAACCCGCATCACGCACCTTGCAGGACTGGCCGTCGCATTTGCCCCGGTTGCGGTATGGCTGGTCATGCATAAAAGCTACCGCTGGCAACGGCTGACAAGTTTTCTCGATCCCTGGAAGGACCCCCGCAATACGGGATTCCAGATTATTCAGTCGCTTCTTTCCTTCGGTTCGGGCGGCACGTTCGGTGTGGGGATCGGCGACGGCATGCAGAAACTTTTCTATCTCCCGGAACCGCATACCGACTTCATCCTGGCGGTCATCGCCGAAGAAGGCGGCTTCATCGGGGTGGGAATCATCATTTTCCTCTTCACCCTCTTTGTCCTTCGGGGATTCATCATTTCCCTGAAGGCGCCCGATCTCTTTGGCACCCTCCTGGCGGCAGGCCTGACGATGATCATTGCCCTGGAGGCATTTATCAACATTGCAGGAGTCATGGGGCTCATTCCACTGAAAGGACTGGCGCTGCCTTTCCTCAGCTACGGCGGAACGTCGCTGATTATGAGCCTGGCGGCAGTGGGAATCCTCATGAACATCTCTTCGTACCAGACATGACTGAAGCGGGGCGGAACGTGAAAATGATTGTTGCGGGCGGAGGTACGGGTGGTCACCTCTTTCCCGGTATCGCGGTGGCGGAAGAATTCCTGATGAGAACCGGAGGAAATGCGGTGCTGTTCGTAGGAACTGAACGAGGCCTGGAAAAGAAAATCCTTGCACCGTTGGGATTCACCCTCCGCACCATCGACGTGGGGGGAATCAAGGGCAAGGGATTTGTGGAAACCGTGGCGGCGCTCGTCAAAATACCCCGCAGCATCGGCCAGGCCGCGGGGATTATCCGGGATTTTCGTCCGGATATCGTGTTCGGGGCCGGCGGATACGCATCGGGACCGGTCCTGCTGACAGCCTGGTGTATGGGAATCAAGACCGCCATCGCCGAGCAAAACGCCGTGCCCGGCATCACGAACAGGATCCTGGGAAAACTGGCAGACCGAATATTTTTGACATTTCCCGAAACGAAGGGGTGGTTCCCGGAAAAAAAGACGATGGTCTCCGGGAATCCCGTGAGGGCTGCGTTCCTCAAAGGGATGAACAACAACCAGGCGCTCACTCGCCGCCCTACCCCCCGATCATCCGCCGCCTTTGCGCAACACCGTGAGCGATTTACGATTCTGATTTTCGGCGGCAGTCAGGGCGCCCATGCCATCAACCGGGCTGTCATGGAGGCGCTTCCCCATCTGGAAGAGATGAAACCGCGACTCACCCTCATGCACCAGACGGGCGACAGGGATTTTCAATACGTGTCGGACGGTTATCGGGAGCGGGGCTTCGCGGCGGAGGTCCGGCCCTTTATCACGGATATGCCTGCTGCCTACCGCGCGGCAGACGTGGTCATCTGTCGGGCGGGGGCCACCTCGATTGCGGAAATAACGGCCCTGGGAAAAGCCTCCGTGCTCATACCCTTTCCCTTTGCTGTGAACGATCACCAGACGAAAAACGCCGAGTTCCTGGTAACGGCGGGGGCGGCGGAGATGATTGCGGAAAAGAATCTCAGCGGCAAAGACCTGGCGTCTCTCATCGGACGCCTGTATAACCACCCGGAGTTGATCATGGATATGGAGGCCAGATCGGCCTCCCGGGGAAATCATCGGGCGGCCGTAACCATCGTGGACGCCTGTATGGCGCTTGCGGCAGCGTAAACGGCGCCGGTCGGGGAAAGCAGTATGAACGATCGCGGAAAAACCGACAGCATGCACATGAAGGTGAAGCGCATCCACTTTGTCGGCATAGGAGGCATCGGCATGAGCGGCATCGCCGAGGTCCTTCTCAACCTGGGGTATGCCATCAGCGGCTCGGATCTGAATCAGTCCGACATAACGATGCGGCTCGAATCCCTCGGCGCTACCGTTTGCAAAGGTCACCACGGTTCACACCTGGCCGATGCGGACGTGGTGGTGACGTCCACTGCCGTGAGAGCCGATAACCCCGAGGTTCTGGAAGCGCACCGGAGAAACATCCCCGTCATACCGAGGGCGGAAATGCTGGCCGAACTGCTGAAGATGAAATTTTCCATCGCCGTTTCCGGAAGCCATGGAAAAACGACCACGACTTCCATGATATCCACAGTGCTCGCCCACGGCGGGTTCGATCCCACCATGGTGATCGGCGGCAAACTGGCCAACATCGGGAGCAACGCAAAAATGGGAAACGGGCGATTTATTGTAGCGGAGGCGGATGAAAGTGACGGCTCGTTCCTCAAACTCAGTCCCTCTCTTGCCGTCATTACCAACATCGACCGCGAACATCTTGACTACTACCGGGACATCGACGACATCAAGAAGGCGTTCCTGCAGTTCGCCAACAGCGTCCCCTTTTACGGTTCCACGATTCTGTGCGCCGATGACGAACATGTGCAGGACATAGTGCCGCAGATAAAGAGAAAAACGCTCACCTACGGCATTACCCGTCCGGCCGACTACCGGGCAACGGATATAGCTTTTCCGGGATCGTCATGCCGATTCTCGCTCCACTACCGGGAAGAATTGCTCGGCGCCGTTAAACTGAACGTCCCCGGCCTGTTCAATATCTACAACGCCATGGCCGCGATCGCCGTGGCCCACGAACTCGATATGGACCTCCCGTCCATACAGGGCGGTCTCGATCTGTTTACGGGCGTGCACCGCAGGCTGGAAGTCAAAGGACATGCGGGCGGCATCACGGTGATTGATGATTACGGTCATCACCCCACGGAGATACAAGCGACCCTCGCCGCCGCGCGGCAAGCCTGGCAGCGAAAAATCATCGTCGTCTTCCAGCCGCACCGCTATACCCGAACCAAGGCGCTTTTCAACGAATTCCTCTCCGCCTTCTCCCAGGCGGATGCACTTATTGTAACGGATATCTATGCCGCCGGCGAGGAACCGATACGGGGCATGAATGCCTCACGCCTGTGCAAGAACATCAGGAAAAATGGCCATCCGGACGTAAGGTATCTGCCGGATTTCGGAGCCATCGTGGAACGCCTCCTGGCGACGGTGAATTCTTCGGATATTGTCATCACCCTGGGGGCGGGAAACGTATGGAAGGTGGGAGAGGAACTCCTGAGAAGACTGAAGGCGCGGGAGTAGGTAAATCCAATCTTGACGTTATTTGACGCTATGGGATGCGCGGATGGACAGCGATGAGGTAAAAAGAGCCCTGCAGAAGCTCGTTCCTGCGGGCAAGGTTCTCTTCGACGAACCTCTGGACCGCTATACCTCGATGGGGGTGGGCGGCAGGGCCGACATCCTGATCTTTCCCGAAAACGCGGAAGAGATCGTAAAGATTGTGGCATATTTCCGGGAATGGGAAATACCCTTCATTCCCGTGGGAAACTGGACGAATCTGATCGTCATGGATGCGGGTTACCGAGGGGCGGTGATCTCCCTGAAAGGTCTCCACACCGTAACGCTATCGGAAAAAAGTCCGGGCGGCATTTCCCTCCAGGCGGGAGCAGGGGTTGCCCTCTCCGAGTTTGTCGGCATAGCCCTTCGGGAGGCGCTGACGGGCATGGAGTTCTGTGCGGGCATCCCCGGAAGCATCGGCGGTGCGGTAAAAATGAACGCCGGCGCATTCGGACGGGAAATAAAGGACGTCCTCACGGCAATCACTCTGATAAACGGCGGAGGAAACGCTGTGGAGTTGAAAAAGGAGAACCTCGTGTTTTCCTACCGGAACCTTGCGCTGCCGGAAAACAGCATCATTACGGGAGCGTCGTTCCTCCTGAGCAAGGGGAAAAAAAAGGACGTGGAGGAAACGGTGGCCGCATTCCTCCGGATACGCAGGGAAAAGCACCCCCTTGAACACCGCAGCGCCGGTTCCATATTCAAGAACCCGGCCGGCGCTCCGGCAGGCCGGATCATCGATGAACTGGGGCTCAAGGGCGCCCGTGTCGGCGACGCGCAGATATCGGAGATGCACGCGAATTTCATTGTCAACCGAGGGCATGCAACGGCAGGGGATATCATTGCCCTGATCGATATGGTCAGAAGGAAAGCGCAGGAAGAAAAAGGCATCGACCTTGAACCGGAGGTCAGGATAATCGGGACAACGGGATGAATGCAACGAATTTCAAATCCACGTTCGAGACAAAAAAATACCGGATGAGGCGGCGCCTGAAAAACACCGCCCGCGAGTGCCTGAAGGCCGTCCTGCTGGCGGGAATTGTTTTTGCACTCGGCGGCTCGATGATCTACGGCTATAACTTCGTCATTACGTTGCCCTATTTCCAGATCAAGGAAACGGCGATACGGGGTTGCAAGGAACTGACGGAAAAAGATATTCTTGCCCTTGCATCGATCGGGCCTTCTCCGAATCTCCTCGCGGTAAATAGGGAGGCAATGCGCCGGAAGATCATGACCAACCCCTGGATCAGGAACGTGTCCATCGGCAGAGAACTGCCGGACCGACTGGTGATCGTGGTGCGGGAAAGAACCGCCGCCGCAGTGGTAAAGAAAACCGACGATTTGTTCCTGATGGATAGGGAAGGAACCCTCTTCAAGAAGCTCGAACCGGGCGATGATGCCGATCTCCCCGTGTTGACGGGATGTTTCAACGACGGGAAAGCGAACACCCTGCTGCTGGAGAAGTCGCTGGAGCTCCTGCATTTTCTTGCCGCATCGACCACGTTCCCCGCCATAAGCAATATTTCCGAAATAAACTGCCATGAGGTTTTCGGATTTTCCGTCTTTACCGACAACGGCCTGTGCCTGCTGCTCGGCT
>CAZTLA010000116.1:0-9512 GCA_964614365.1 uncultured Syntrophales bacterium
TTCGTTCGGATAGACGAAAAATTCCTTGAGTGTCCATACTTCGCCGTGAACCATTTTACTTCACCTCCTTACTCAGCCCCAGGTAGTAAACTTGAGGTTTGGTTCCGTATTCGTCTTTCAGCACGCCTATCCGTTCCCGCATGATGATTCGTGTTATGGGATCGCCGGGGTCTTTGATATTCCCGATCCGCCTGGCGCCGAAGGGGCAGGCGTCCACGCAGGCGGTCTTCATGCCGTTTGATATTCGGTGATAGCAAAAGTTGCACTTGTCCACCACGTGGTATTTCGGGTGAAAGAACCTCATGCCATAGGGGCAGGCCATTACGCAGTATCCGCAGCCGATGCACCACGTCCTGTCCACGAGGACGACGCCGTCCGGCGTCTGGTAGGTGGCGCCCACGGGACATACCTGCACGCAGGGGGGATTCTCACATTGATTGCATAATTTGGGCACGAAAAAAGCCTTCTCTATGTTTTCTTTTCTTACGGTCTGAAATTTTCCCAAGCCGAGGTCGATCTTGTCGTTTGAAAAACCGTCCCTCCCCGCTTTCGGCGTATCGGCAAAAATCCGTCCGTCCCGGGTCACCACGTATCGTTCGACCCACGTTCTCGACACATTGGCGTCGTAGGGTACTTCGTTTTCCCGTTTGCAGGCGCTGACACAGAAACCACAGCCGACGCATTTGTAGGTGTCAACCAGAAACACCCATCTCACCCGTGCTTTCTCCGTCTTCTCGGCAAGGAGCCGTTTCGGGTCGAATAATTCCAGGGCCGTGAGCGGCAGGGAAAGACCACCGGCAATCAATAGGGTTTTCTTACAGAAATTTCTGCGCGTAATCATCGTATCCCCTCGCGTTTGGGATTATGGGCATCATGGCAGTTAAAGCATTCCGCGCCGGTATTATGCAGTTGCGGATCAACGCCTTTTATCTTTGCTCTGCCGCTGGCTGCATAGGGCAGGAATGCATGGCATCTCAAGCACAGCTCCCTGCTCCGGTCTATTTCCAGTTTCGGCGGATCGCTCGGATGATTTCCGGCGGGACCGTGACAGTCTTCACAGGGGATTGCGGCATGGAGGGAGTTTTTGAGCTTGTTTATTTTATCTGCGTGGCAATCTTTGCAGTACTGTGCTGTCTTATATTTTGCCTCTATGGATTTCCATTCATTTTCATTTGTCTTGCGGTAGAAACCGTACATGTATCCCTGTTCGTGAATTCCAAAGCCCTTCGGGACAAGAAATAATCTGGCAACCAGGACGAGGGCAACGATGCCAAGGATTAAATACAGTGGACGCCAGACATGGCTTTTCATAGGTGTTACCCCCTCTTTTTCCTGCGGAAGTTTGATGCTGTCCGGATAACAGCCGGCTAACCCCCTGCCGGCAGGCATTGAGTATGTTCGTATAATGCGGGATTGCCGTGCAGATCGTTCTTTTCCCCCCGCGTTTCACGCAACCGGGGCATCCTGAATAACGAGCCACCCTTCATGCATCATTTTTTAAAAAGTTGCAACAGGAAAAACGTGCTCCGGCGCCGGGCATGATTGCCGGCGACAGCTCTCGCAAATAACGCGCATACCGCATTCCCTGTCCATACCAGACCAGCGGGGAGCGGTAATAAACATATTCTTGTTGCTTTTTTTTCTGCCCTGTATTAGGAATACCCGGCTGCTATAATACAGCTACATGAGCAAACGTTATTCCCCTCTTCCGTGAATTATTATGTAGAACGCAAGTCGTCAGGTCGCTGTTTCGTTCCGTTTCCGTTTTTTTGGAGGAATTGCATGGTAAAGATTTTCTCTCGCATGATGCCCGCGATAGTGTTCGTTCTTTTGCTTGCCCCCCCCCTCTGGGCAGAACAGGGCATGGCCATCGATCCGGCAACGTGTCTGGGCTGCCATGGCGACAAAATTTCCGTTACCTCTTTCGCGGTTTCGGTCCACGGCAAAAATGCCTGTAACAGCTGCCATGTCCAGCTTACCGATCTTGCCAGGCACATGAAAGGCGAGATCAGGGCGGAGAAGGTTCGCTGTGAACGCTGCCACAAAAGGGAAAATGCCGAGCATTATGCCAGTGTGCATGCACAAAAAGACGTGCAATGCGCAGACTGCCACACCGACATACACACGCATCGGTACTGGAAGAAGGACAAGCGCATCGTCGTCGCCAAGTGCATCCAGTGCCACGACCACGAGGCCATTTACCGCCAGTCTATCCACGGGAAAACGGTTGCAACAGGCAATCAGGATTCCGCAGCCTGCAATGACTGCCATAATCTCCATGACATCAAGGCTCTGGGTGATCCCACCTCCCATGCCAACCGTGAATTCCATACGAAGGTCTGCATGAAGTGCCATAGCGACGAGAAAATGATGGCGCGCAACAAGGTTTTCAACGTGGCTATCGAAACCTACATGGAAAGTTATCACGGGAAAAACTACCGGCTCGGCTACCCGGAAAAGGTTGCCGGCTGCGCCGATTGCCATACAGCCCATGCCGTACTGAAAGCATCCGACCCCCTGTCAACCGTCAATCCCTCGCATCTTGTGGGAACGTGCAGGAAATGCCATCCGCACGCCACACGGTTCTTTACGAAATTCTATGCCCACGGAGAACATACGGACAGGCAAAAATACCCGCTGCTCTACTGGACGTTTATCGGTATGACCAGTCTTTTGGTCAGCACCTTTGCCGTGTTCTGGGTGCACACCCTGCTGTGGATGTACCGCGGATTCGTGGAAAACCGAGAAAAAGCGGCGCTTCTCGCGGAAGGGGCCATAGCGCATGTGCCCAACGGTTATAAACAATATCGCCGTTTCAAGGTCTCCCACATTGTCCTGCATATGCTGGTTATCGTCAGTTTCCTGGGGCTTGCCCTGACCGGACTCCCACTCAAGTTCAGCGATCAGGAGTTGTCAAAGCTTCTTATGGCGCTCCTCGGCGGCACCGCCCGCGCCGCCCTGATCCACCGGATATGTGCCGTTATTACTTTCATTTATTTCGTCTCGGCGATCATCATGTGTATCCGTTTCCTCTTTTTCAGGAAGGATTTACCCGGCAATTGGCTGGAACGGCTGCAAGGCCCCGATTCCCTCTGTCCCAGCGAGCGCGATATCAGGGATATTGCGGGCATGATACGCTGGTTCTTTTTCAAGGGGCCAAAGCCCACGTTCGAGCGCTGGACGTACTGGGAGAAGTTCGACTTTCTTGCGGTATTCTGGGGCATGTTCGCCATCGGAGGCTCCGGCCTGATGCTCTGGTTTCCCGAATTTTTTGGGCATGTCTTCCCCGGCTGGATGTTCAACGTGGCGACCATCGTCCATTCCGATGAAGCCCTGCTTGCCACGGGATTCATATTTACGGTGCATTTCTTCAACACCCATTTCCGTCCCGAGAAATTTCCCATAGACTTCGTCATTTTCAACGGTCAGTTATCGAAACATGAATTCGTAGAAGAGCGGGCGGATCAGTGGAAGCGCTACGAGGAGGAAGGAATCACCGAGCAATTCAAGGTTGAAAAGGGGAGCGGCGTCTTCTTCGACTTTTTCTTTAAGGGATTCGGCTTCCTGGCGCTTTTCCTGGGGATAGCCCTCCTGTTTATGATGCTTTATGCCTTCGTGGCGCCGCATTAGGGGGGGCATGTCCTGAATCCCCTTCTTTTTATTTGACAAAGAGTGGGTAATGGTGTCGGCGCGGCAGCACCGGTATTTTGATGCCTTCTCATATAAAATCGCTGGTTTATTAAGGAGGAACCATGGCTGAGAGTAAGAACAACATAATGGGGTATTTTTTTAATATCGTAAGCCTCATTGGTATGATATTGGCTACGGTGGCCACCGGTCTTATCATTGTCCTGCTTTCCGTGGAACTGATCACCGGTGTGGAGAGTCCTTATCTGGGCGTGCTGGTGTACTTTGTTTTCCCCGCCATGCTCATACTGGGGCTGTTTTTGGTTCCCGTCGGAGCTTACCGCGTGAGGAAGCAGCGCCGCACGGCGGCGCCCGATACGATTCCGCCCTATCCCGATCTGAACTTGAATGACCGCCGCAAGCGCCGGTTGTTCGTTTTTTTTATCTTCGGCACCGTAATCTTCGTTCTCATTATCTCCATTGCCGCGCTCAAGGGATACCATTTTACCGAGTCCGCCGACTTTTGCGGAAAGCTCTGCCACATGGTCATGACCCCGGAATACACTGCCTGGAGCAAATCTCCCCATGCCAGGGTTCGTTGCGTAGACTGCCACATCGGACCGGGTGCAAAATGGTACGTCAAGGCCAAGATTTCGGGACTCAAACAAATATACGCCGTACTGGCCCATACCTACGCGATTCCCATAGAAGCGCCCATCACGAATCTCCGTCCTGCCCGCGACATCTGCGAGCGCTGCCACTGGCCGGAAAAGTTCTACGCGGGACGACAGAAGGTGTTTTACCATTATGCGCCCGACGCAAAGAACACGCCGCGCGAGATAAGCATGCTGATCAATATCGGCGGCACCCCGAAAACGCCCACGGCCATGGGCATCCATTGGCATATCGGCAGCGAGGTCTATTATATTGCCAGGGATAAGAAACGCCTCGACATCCCCTACGTTGCCGTCAAGGATAAAAACGGCAAGATAACGGAGTACAACGATAAGGACAATCCGCTTTCCAAAGAGGAGATCGAGAAGGGACAAAAGCGCCTCATGGACTGCACTGACTGTCACAATCGTCCGACCCATATCTACCGTTCACCCGGTCAGGAAATGGACGAACACTTCGTATCAGGTCATATCGATCCCACACTGCCCTTCATTAAGAAGGTGGCGGTCGAACTCCTTACCAAGCCTTACAAGACCAAGGAAGAGGGCGCCGCGGCCATTGCCGGCGGCATTGAAGAATTCTACGCCAAAAATTATCCGAAAGTATCCGGAGACAAGGCTGCCGCGATCCGGCAAGCCGTGGAAAGCGTACAGGATATTTATAACCGGAACTTCTTTCCGAAGATGAAGGTGGCCTGGAACACCTACCCGGACCATATCGGACACTTCTATACCCCCGGCTGCTTCCGCTGCCACGGAGGGAAGCACAAGGCCCAAGACGGCAAGGTCATTTCCAAGGATTGCGATCTCTGCCATACCGTCCTCAGCCAGAAGCAGGAAAACATACGGCCCGGGATGAAGGTGAAGGGGTTTGTGCACCCGACGGATATCGGGGACAGTATGATGACCATGAATTGCAGCGATTGTCATTCCGCCGGCGGTGAGGATGTTCCCGGCGGAGGCAAGAAGTAACAACGACTCCGTTGACTTCTGCCCGCTCCTTATCAGGGTCCGCAGAGGACTGGCGCCTCCACGTGAGCGCGCCCTGCCGGGCGCACCATAATAAAAGGCGGGGATCGCTCCCCGCCCTCCGGACTGCCGGTCAACAGAGACTGCTATTCGTAGTAATTTGGTTCCTTCATGTCAGCCGCACCGGTGCCACCCTTGCGAGGGTTCTTCGGGAATGTGTGACTGCGGACGAAGAGGCCGCCAGCGGTCTGGCCGGTGTTCGGCATGTATTTATCCACCGTGTAGGATGCGTCGTGACATGATTTGCAGGCGTCCTTCGCCACTTTCTTCAACTTGCCCTTTCCGGCATGGGGAGAGTGGCAGGTGACGCAGGAGAGCTTCCCGCCCTTGTAATGCCCAGATTGTATGAATCCCTGATACTGCTGGTGATGCTTTCCTTCTTCGTAAACACCGTTGGCCTTGGAATGATCGTCAATCTTGAACATTCCCTTGAAGTCTCCGGTGTAATCTTTTGTGAAAGGCTGATCGGCCTGTAGTCCCGGCATGATGATTCCCGGCCATTTAGTCCAGTCGTCTCCCGCTTTGTAGGAATCTCCCAGTTTCGGAGCAGGCATGTCTTCACGGGGGTTCCCTTGTGCGGTGTGCCATGCCTCGGTTTCCACCCTGCTGTGGCAATAACCGCATACCCTTGATTGAGCCGCAATGTCAACATCGGCAGGGTTGAAGATGGTTTTCTTCTTATCGGCCGTTTTTGCGGAGATGTGCTTTGCTCCAGGCCCGTGGCAGGACTCGCAGCCGACGTTCAGTTCGGAGAATTCGCTGCCGGTGGTTTTCTTTGCCGCGCCGTCATAGGCGGTTATGCGGTAGCCGGTGGTATGGCAGGTGGCGCACTGGGTGTTCCAGTCGTTCTTCTGGCCGTAATTCTCCCATTTGCCGGAGAGGCGGTTGAATTGCTTGTCCATGAACTGGAGGTTCCCGGTTTCGTCATTCTTTACCAGATAGCGTTGTTTCCACCTCGATCCAACCACATACTGAACATCGTCCAAGGTAAAGGGCTTGTCGGTGACATTCCCTTTGATGGGGCCGGGGTTGGTCCCGTCGGTCTTCCATTTATCAACGGCATCCTTCAAAAGCCCCGCTTTCTTCGGACGGACCATTTTGGCGTGGAAGGTATCCTTCCAACTGTTGTACTCCTCCGAATGGCAGGCTTTGCATTTCTCCGACCCGACAAATTCCTTCTTGGAATCTGCCGCTCCTGCCAGCGCCGCAAGACCCATCACCATGGCTCCTGCAACAACGATTGATACTGCATGGTTGTTCATAGCGTTCCCTCCTGTTGTTTTGGGCTTTGAATCCTTCATCACTGCATAGGGGTATCGGCTGGAATTGGTCAATCTTTAATGGTTATTTTTGACTCCCATAACTGTGAAGTCCCGAAAGAATCAGGTTGACCCCGAGATAACAGAAAATCGTGGCCATAAAACCCACAATGGAAAGCACCGCCGCCTTTTTGCCTTTCCATCCCCTGGTGATCCGTGCATGCAGATAGGCCGCATAGATAAGCCAGACGATGAGCGACCAGGTCTCCTTGGGATCCCAGCTCCAGTAGGTCCCCCAGGCCACGTTCGCCCAGAAGGCGCCGGTGATAATGCCGATCGTCAGAAGCGGGAATCCGATGGCGATGGTTTTGTAGCCGACTTCGTCAAGGAGGTCCGAAACGGGAAGATAGCTCAGAAAGGCGCCTTCTTTTTTTGACGGCTTGTTTTCGGCGTTTACCTTAAAGAGATACAGCACGCTGACGCCGAATGATACGGCAAAGGCCGCGTATCCCACGAAGCAGGTAACCACGTGGGCGATAAGCCAGTTGCTCTGCAGGGCGGGTACGAGCGGTTGTATCTCGTTCGAATTCAGCGATGCATAGGCCATGATGATGAAGGGGAAGGGCGTCACAAAAGCCCCCGCCGTCTTGATCCTGAATTTCCTTTCCACGAGCAGGTACGTAACGGCGATGGTGAGCGCGAAGAAAACGAGGGATTCATAGAGATTGGTGAGGGGCGCCCTGCCGATCCCCATCTGGTAGGACTCGTACCACCTGACGAATATCGCCGCGGTCTCGATAAGGACCCCCGCAAAGAGCACAAAGGTACTCACCTTGCCCAGCGTTTCCGACCTGAATGCCAGGTACGATACGTACAGCACCATGGCAGAAAAATACACGAATATGGAAATACCGAACAGTAATGAATTGGTCATTTACGAAACCTCCTTCAAAGCTTCCGCCAGTTTCTCGAACTCTCCGGAGAAAGCATGTTTGTTCTTGTTTGTCGTTCCCCCGATGGCGACTTCCACCCGGCTCTTCTTATCCTTCCGCATCCGTACCCAGAGCTTCTTGTGCGCGGTGAAAAATGCCATCATAATGCCGGCCACCATCATAACGCATCCCACCCATACCAGCCAGACGCCGGGATCTTTATTGACCTGCAAGCCGGTATATTTTTTCAATGTAAGGCCTTTCACCACGAAGGAATAATCCCCGTAGCGGTTTTGCCCCGGCTGTGCTTCCGTAATCCATATACCGGCAGCCGGAGCGCCGGGGAGGTAAATATTCAGCCCGATTGCCGTTCCTCCTTCGGAACCGTCGGGCAAATGGAAATGCTCCCGGTAATCGGCAACTTCAATCCTCACCGTGCCGCCGGGTATCGCCACCTGCTTACCGAAAGGGGCAAATACATTGCCCAGAGAAACGCCCTGCTTGTCCCTCACCTCGACGGTAACATCGGGGAACCCTCCGTAACTTGACTGGTAAAAGGTAATCCCTTCGTAGCTCAAGGGATCGTTCACCCGGATCGTCTTCCTCGCCGCCTCTTTCCCGTCCCGCATGACGGAAAGATCGCTGCGATAATCCTTGGGGGCGCCGTTGGCGTAATAATCGACCGTGAAAGAATTGCACTTCACCCCAAAATTCAGGTTCCTGTTTTTACCATCCCTCGTCGGAACGGAGGCAATCGTTTCGCCCTCCGGTATG
Source organism: uncultured Syntrophales bacterium (assembly GCA_964614365.1). Lineage (GTDB taxonomy): Bacteria > Desulfobacterota > Syntrophia > Syntrophales > JACQWR01 > JACQWR01. Next base: position 8,296 of record CAZTLA010000116.1, read on the forward strand.
TTCACGTATCCCTTAAACCCCATGAGAGACCCGGTTATCGCGCCGATGAAGATGACCAGTACGCTCAGGTGCGTTAAAAAAAAGGAAACCCGGCTATACTTTCCCTTCTCGTAAAAGAAATGTCGGGCATGTTCTTCCTCGGTTATCGTGGGGGCGGCGCGAAAGTCCTTCCCCACCATGGCTCTTACCTGTTTTTCAACCATCTCGGCAGAAAGATTATATTTAATCTTCACCAGGTTGGTCAATCCCTCCTCGAGTTTTTCATCAAGAACCACACTTTGCGTCTTCATTCCCTTCATAACGGAAGGATAACGCTCCATCGTACAGGCGACGATGTTCAACGCCAGCAAAGCAAGGCAGGACGTGAACCACCAACTGTGATACATATCCAGCAAACCCAGCTTGCCGAACAGAGCAACCGTTTCCGGTTTCAAATAACCGTAATACTCCTGCACAGGCTTGTTCTGTTCAACAATGGTACCGAACACCGACAGGACGGAAAGAACAAGCAAGAGAAATATCACCAACTTGAGGGAAGTAAAAAAAGCCCATACGTTATCGATAATATCCGTTCTTTTTTTCTCCTTTTTTACATCTTCGGACATTGCAATCTCCTTACGAGAAATCTCGTTTGGCTGCCTGGAATCGTGGCAGGCGGCCTGTCCCCCTCTGGGGGACCGCATACTTATATACAAATCGAGCCTTGTCAAGAAAATAATGGACAGGCGATAATAGACCGCGGGAAATACAGGAAAGCGAAAATGAAAAAGCCCCCGGTGAGGCATATCCTGCCTCGCCCGGAAGGCTTTTCAATCCATAAAGCGAACGATCTTTTCAATAATTATTTCTTATGACACTTGGCGCAGTCATCGGCGCCGAAAGCCTTCTTGCCATCGTGGCAGGTGCCGCAGTTCTTGCCCGCCTTCATGTCGGCCATCGTGATCTTCATCTCTTTTTTCATTTTGAACGGAGCGGGATGGCAGGCATTACACTTTGATCCCGCGTGTGTTTTCCCGTCGAACACCACCTTCCCCGAACCGCCGCCGGCGTATTCCACATTCTTCCCAGGCCCGATAGCCAAAGAAACACCGGCAAGACTGAGAACAAAAGCGGCTACGACTGCAAAAATCAACACCTTCTTCATAAATCCTCCTTCTTCAAATTTTCGTATTGTCAAAACTTTTTTGTCTCTTAGGAAAAAATACCTTTACTTTTAG
>CAZTLA010000117.1:0-9381 GCA_964614365.1 uncultured Syntrophales bacterium
GCGTCCTCAAAGTACGAAAAACCCGTCCATCCAAAAGTTGGTGGTGGATTACGGCAGTCAAATCTTCTTGACTAATCGCGGCTAAAAATATAGGTAGACGAGTTCAACGAAACGAGAGAATGAGCGACATGGAAGAAAGTGAACTGCTTAAGAAACGCAGGGAGAAAATAGACTCCCTGAAAGCCAGCGGCATCGAGTTGTACCCCACCGGCGTGAGGGTTGCCGATACCACGGCTGCCCTCATCAGCCGCTATGCAGACAAGGACGGCGAAGCCCTGTCCCGCGTCACGGAAAGATTCATGCTTGCCGGCAGGCTCATGGCCGTGCGGGATTTCGGCAAGGGCGCCTTCATCAACATTCAAGACCGGAAGGGACGGATTCAGGCGCTTGTACGAAAGAATAACGTCGGCGAGGACGGTTTTTGCCTTTTCAAGAAGCTCGACGTGGGCGATATCGTTTTTATTGCCGGCAGAGTGTTCAAGACCAAAACAAACGAATTGACCGTAGACATAGATGAACTTAAGCTCCTGTCGAAAGCAACCCGTCCCCTGCCGGAGAAGTGGCACGGGCTTACCGATATTGAAACGAGGTACCGCCAGCGCTACCTCGATCTGATCGTAAATCCGAAAGTGCAGCAGGTTTTTCAGCAGCGCAGCCGCGTCATCAAGCTCATCCGCCGGTTCATGGAGGAGCGTGATTTCCTCGAGGTGGAAACGCCCATGATGCAGCCCAAAGCGGGAGGCGCCGTGGCGCGTCCCTTTAAAACCCGCCACAACGCGCTGGGGATTGATCTCTACCTGCGCATTGCGCCGGAGCTGTATCTGAAACGCCTCATCACGGGGGGCATGGAACGGGTGTACGAAATCAACAGGAACTTCCGGAACGAAGGCATTTCCACCTTCCACAATCCCGAGTTCACGATGCTGGAATTTTATTATGCCTACGCTACCTATGAAGACCTCATGAACATGACCGAGGAGATGTTCACCTTTCTTGCCCGCGAGCTTTTCGGCAGCCTGCAATTCATCTACCAGGGAGATGCAATAGATTTGACCCCGCCCTGGCCGAGAATTTCCGTTAAGGAAGCAATCCTGCGATACTGCCCTCTGGAACCCGGCCTTCTCGAAAACCGGGACAAAGCCCTGGCCTACGCGAAGGACCGGAAGCTCGATGTGAAGGACGATGACCCCCTCGGCAAACTCGTCATGGCCATTTTCGAAGGTTCCGTGGAAGACAAGTTGATCCAGCCACACTTTGTCACCCAGTATCCGGTCGAAGTGTCGCCGCTGTCGCGAAGGAACACGGCGGATCCGTCCTCAACCGACCGCTTTGAACTCTATATATGCGGGCGGGAGATTGCAAATGCTTTTTCCGAGCTCAACGACCCCGCCGACCAGCGCGAGCGCTTCCTTATGCAACTGAAAGAGCGCGAAACCGGCAACGATGAAGCCCACGAAATGGACGAAGACTACCTCACGGCCCTCGAATACGGCATGCCGCCTACCGCCGGCGAAGGGATCGGCATTGACCGGCTGGTCATGCTCTTCACGGATTCCCCTTCCATCCGGGACGTAATTCTGTTTCCCCAGATGAGAAGGAAGGACGCATAACATTCCATTACCAGGATTGGGATAGTTCGTTTTCATGATGTCTTATGAATTTTTCATAAATCTACGCTACCTGCGGGCCAAGCGGAAACAACTCTTTGTTTCCATCATCACCTTTATTTCCATTGCAGGCATTTTTCTCGGTGTGGCCGCAATGATCATCGTCCTGGCCGTTATGAACGGTTTTGAAAATGACTTGCGGAACAAAATACTCGGCATTAACGCCCATATCGTCATCATGGAATACAGCGGCGTCATGCGGAATTACGACAAAGCAAGCCGGGAAATCGCTTCGGTGAAGGGAGTGAAGGCTACCACCCCCTTCATCTACAGCCAGGCAATGCTGAAAAATGCATCCGCAGCAACCGGCGTGGTATTGCGGGGCATGGCGCCGGAAAGTGCATTCCAGGTCATCAACCTGGGGAAAATGAAAGAGGGAACCGCCGAGTACCTCTTCCGAAAAAGCAGGCCGCCCCTCAAAACGGGAAATGACGGTGCCGATCTTCCGGGTATTCTCATCGGCAAGGAACTGGCGAAAAACATGGGGCTTTTTCTTTTTGACCCGGTCAGCGTCCTTTCCCCTCAGGGGGTCCCCAGCCCGATGGGGATGATCCCCCGCCTGAAGAAATTTCTCGTCGTGGGGATATTCGACTCCGGTTTTTACGAATACGATTCCACACTGGCGTTTCTCTTGCTGGGGGACTGCCAGGAATTCCTGAACATGGGCGATATGGTTACGGGCATCGAAGTGAAGGTGAACGACATCTACCAGGCCGGCGCCATAGGAAGGAATATCGAAAAGAAGTTAGGAGCTCCCTACTTTGCCAGAAATTGGATGGAAATGAACAAAAATCTTTTTTCCGCGCTCAAGCTGGAGAAACGGGTGATGTTTATCATCCTGAGCCTCATTGTCCTGGTTGCGGCATTCAACATCATCACGACACTCATCATGGTGGTCATGGAAAAGAACAAGGATATCGCCATACTGAAATCCATGGGGGCCACGTCCGAAAGCATCATGAAAATATTCATTTACCAGGGTCTAACCATCGGGATCGTGGGGACGATTCTGGGATGCACCGGGGGACTCCTGGTTGCCTTCAACCTGGAAAAGCTCTCCCGGTTCATTGAAAACATGTTCGGATTCAGAATCCTGCCCGGCGATGTATATTACTTAAGCGAGCTTCCCTCGCAGGTAAACTATGCTGATGTGACCATCATAGCGGTAAGCACCATCCTCATATGTCTGCTCTCCACCATCTACCCGTCCTGGCGAGCTTCCCGGCTCGATCCCACGGAAACCCTAAGGTACGAATAAGAATGTCACTCACGACGCGGAAGGGCGGAAGGGTATGATAGAAATTAAGGATCTCACAAAAATTTTCATGAGGGATGCGGAAAGAATCGAGGTCTTGCGGGGGATGGATCTGGAGATTGCCCGCGGTGAGTCGCTCGGCATTCTCGGCAATTCCGGAGCCGGGAAAAGCACCCTCATCCACATTCTCGGCGCGCTCGACCATCCCACCTCGGGATCGGTGCTTTTCGAGGGCGTAAACGTCTTTGCCTGGAACGAAAAAAAGCTCGCCGCCTTCCGGAACTCGAAGATCGGCTTCGTGTTCCAGTTCTACAATCTCCTTCCGGAGTTCAATGCCTTGGAAAACGTGATGATGCCCGCCCTGATACAGGGACTGCCGCACCGCGCCGCATCGGCCAGGGCGGAAATAATCTTGAATGAAGTGGGGCTTGGTGATAGGATCGCGCACAAACCGGGTGAACTGTCCGGCGGTGAACAGCAGCGCGTTGCCGTAGCACGGGCTCTCGTCATGGAACCCGAAATAGTGCTGGCAGACGAACCCACGGGAAACCTTGACAGGTCAACGGGGATAAAGATAGAAGACATACTGGTAACGTTGAATAAAACCAAACAAATCACCCTGATCGTTGTCACGCATAACAAATCACTGGCCGACAGGATGTCCCGCTGCATTGGATTGCGGGACGGAAAGATTTATAACCCGTGAAAAAGAAAACGATTGCCGTATGCCTGCTGCATGTTGCACTGTGTGTCGCGCTCGTGATGACCTTGGTGGCGCCGCAGATGGCGTCCGCAGCCGACCCCAAAAAAATCGCCATACTTCCCTTCGAAATCAACAGTAAGGGGAATGCCGTTTATCTGCGCGAAGCCATCTCCACGGCTCTGTTCACGGAGTTCCAGAAATCCGGCCGCATCGGGCTTATCGACCGCGAGAGGATTTTGAAAGCCCTGAACGGCCAAATGGTCGGCGAAACCGCTGCCTACCGCATAGGACAGCAAACGGGAGCCGATTACGTCCTCGCCGGCAGCCTCACGGAACTGGGCGGACAGATCAGCGCAGACGGCAAAGTCCTCGACGTAGGGATGAGGAAGACCCTTGCCGTCGTCGTGGCGCAGGGCAAAGGCCTTGACAGTATAGGCGCCATCGCGGCTAAAATGAAGGCGGATATTTTCATCAAGATCGGCGCCGGGCAAATGATTGCCCGCGTCGATTTCAAAGGCAACCGCAAGATAGAGGGCAGCGCCATTTCCCAGGTAATAAAAAGCGTCAAAGGGGCGATCTTCTCCGAAGCAGACCTCTCGGCGGACATCAAGTCCATATACAAAATGGGATATTTCTCCAACGTGGAAGTGGAAGGCGTTGACGGCCCCGAAGGGAAGATACTTACCTTTACCGTGCAGGAAAAACCCCTCATCGCCGAAATAAAAATCACAGGCAACAAGGCTATCAACACAGACGATATCCTGGCGGTTCTAACCATCAAGGCGCGGCAGACGCTCAATCCCGATAAGATAAAAGGGGATCTGCACAAGGTCAAAGAGTTGTATGACAGCAAGGGGTTTTACAATGCGGAAATATCCGATTCCGTTGAAAAGGAAGGGGAAAAAGACGCCCGCGTCATCATCACCATCGTAGAAAATGCAAAACTCTTGATTAATACCATAACGTTCGAGGGAAATGACGTTTATCCCGCGAAAGAGATCCGCAAGCTGATGACCACTACTGAATGGACCGTCTTCCATTTCCTATCGGACAGCGGTGTGCTCAAGAACGAAACGCTCAAACAGGATACGGACAAGATCGCTGCATTCTATCTAAACAACGGTTTCATAAACGTCCATGTGGGAGAACCGCAAATCACCCACGACAAAAAGTGGATTTACGTGAAAATTCCCATCACGGAGGGCAAGCAGTACAGGGTGGGCACAATCGATATCGCAGGCGACACGCTGAAGACCTCACGGAATGATCTGACGGCAAAGCTCACGATCGGCAAGAAACCCTTCTATAACCGGGAAGCGGTCATGAAAGACGTGGATTATCTTACCCAGGTCTGCAATGATGAAGGATTCGCCTATGCGGATGTCGTTCCCCGCACCATCCCCAACGACAAAGACCAGACCGTGAATGTGGCGTATCAGATCGCAAAAGGGAAACAGGTCTATTTCAACAGGATCACCATTTCGGGCAATACCAAAACCCGCGACAAGGTAATCAGGAGACAACTTGCCGTCGTGGAAGGCGATCTTTACAGCCGCACAAAACTGAAGCAAAGCTACATGGAACTGAATCGCCTGCGGTATTTTGAAGAGGTTGATTTCCAGACGCAGAAGGGATCTGACGAGACCCTCACGGACGTCATGATCCACGTCAAGGAAAAGCCGACGGGAATGCTGAGCGTAGGCGCCGGCTACAGTGCCGTACAGAATGCCATGCTCATGGCGCAGATTTCCCAGCAGAATCTCTTCGGCAGGGGCCAGACGCTGGCGCTCAAGGCAAGCTTAAGTTCCACGGTTGCCGCTTACGAATTTTCCTTCGTCGAGCCGTGGCTTTTCGACATGCCGCTATGGAGCAAGTTCGATCTCTGGAATTCCGCCACGCGATACGACACGTACGACGTGAATTCATCGGGATTCGGCGTCACCTTCGGCTATCCTATCTGGGAAAGGATATCAGGTTATTTAGGTTACCGGCTCAGTATGGATGACGTGGTTAACATTACAGACACGGCATCTGCCTCCATAAAAGCACAGGAGGGAAAAAGGACGCTGAGCAGTCTGATCGCAACCCTCACGCGCGACACCACGGACGACTATATGTTCCCTTCAACAGGGTCGAGGAGTTCCGGGACTATCAACTATACAGGCGGCATCCTCCAGGGCAGCGCAGACTTTATCAAGTACGAACTGAGCTCGTCGCAGTTCTTCCCCCTTCCCCTCGATACGGTCTTCGGAATCCGCGAGCGGGGCGGATACCTGCAGAATACCGGGAACGCACCGATTCCCGTTTACCAGCGGTTCTATCTGGGCGGGATAAACAGTCTGCGAGGCTTGCGCTACGTGGGTCCCACCGATCCCGTTACGGGCGATGTTACCGGAGGCACCACGATGCTGAATTTCAATGCGGAATACGTCTTCCCGCTGATAAAAAATGCCGGCATGAAAGGAGTCATTTTTTACGACACGGGCAACGCCTGGGACTCCGGTTACCATTTGGACGACTTGAGAAAAACGACCGGCGCAGGCGTGCGCTGGTATTCGCCCATCGGACCGCTGAGGCTTGAGTGGGGCTACGTTCTTGATCCGAAAAATAACGAACCAACGAGCCGGTGGGAATTCAGCATGGGAATGTTCATGTAGCCGATTCTTATTTCCAAGCCATGGTTGTGGACACCGCCGGGCTTATAGTCCCTGACCGATGAGCGATCCAGACCGGGCTATAAAGCAATTTCATCAAGGGGGAAAATTATGAAAAAGCATTTAGGAATACATTTCCTGGTAATCATGTCCCTGCTCCTGACCGCATCCTATGCGGGAGCCGACACTAAAACGGGATTTGTCGATATCCGGGAAATCATGCTGAGCTCCGCTGCAGGGAAAAAGGCGTCAGACGACATAAAGAAAGTTTACGAAAAGAACAAGTCCCAGATACAGGAATTGGAAACGGAACTGAGAAAACTCAAGGAAGAACTGGAAAAACAGAAGACGATCCTGACGGAAGTCGCCCTGAGGGAAAAAGAATCCGCGTACCAGAAGAAATTTCGGGACTACCAGATCCTTGTCAAGGACGCCAATGACGATTTACAGTCTCGCGACCAGGAACTTTCCAAAGTGTTGATTCCCGAAATATTGAAGGTGGTCGAAGCCATCGGTAAAAAGGAAAAATATACCGTAATCATCGACGTCAGTGCCATACCGATTGCCTACCATGCAAAGGAAAACAATCTGACGAAACAGGTTATTGAAGAGTTCAATAAAACCTATAAACTCCAGAAATGACGTTTCAGAGAAGTTCACCAAAAAATAATGATATCGAGCTTCCGCCAAATCAGAGGAACGAGCGGTGAAAAAGACGCTGGGGGAAATTGCTGAGTTTTTAAAGGGCGAGTTGGTTGGTGATGCCGGCGTCGCCATAGAAAATGTCAAGGCAATTGACGATGCAGGCGCCGGCGATCTGACCTTTATCGCCAACGCCGCCTACAGGGATCGGATGGCGACTACCGCCGCGTCGGGCATCCTGGTCGCGCCCGGCACGGAGTGCACAGGCAAGAACCTTATCGTCGTGGGAGACCCTTACGTCGCCCTGGGTCGGGTACTTGCCCTTTTCTATTCCGATGAACCGGAGCCGCCGGGAATGCACCGAGGAGCCGTTGTGGAGGAGGGGGCGATGGTTTCCGATACCGCCACCGTGCACCAACAGGTCACCGTTTGTCGCGGCGCCAGAATCGGGGCCGGGGCGACGCTGTACCCGGGCGTATTTATAGGACGGGACGCCGTTATCGGCGATGGCTCTATCCTCTATCCCAACGTTACCGTTTACCGCAGGTGCATCATCGGCAGGAGGACCATTCTTCATGCCGGCGTCGTCGTGGGAAGCGATGGATTCGGTTTTGCCTTGCCGGGTGCAAAGAACATCAAGATTCCTCAGGTAGGCATCGTTCAGATAGACGATGACGTCGAAGTCGGGGCAAATACCACCATTGACCGCGCCACTCTTGGCAGGACCTGGATACAGCGCGGAGTGAAGATCGACAATCTGGTGCAGATCGCCCACAACGTGGTCATCGGCGAAAATTCCGTGATCGTGTCCCAGGTGGGTATTTCGGGAAGCACGAAACTCGGGAAGAGCGTCATCCTCGGCGGACAGGCAGGCCTGGTAGGTCATATTACCCTCGGGGACCATGTTATGGTCGGCGCCCAATCCGGAATTGATGAAGACGTGCCCGCGAACCAGGTTGTTTCCGGATCGCCGCATCTGCCCCACAAGGAGTGGTTGAGGGTCGTGTCCTGCATTGCCAGGCTGCCGGACATGAGAAAAACCCTGATCTCTCTCACGAAGCGCATTGAGCAGCTTGAGACAAAATCAAAGCAGTCGGACAAGGAGAACTTGTAGGAACATGAAGATTCACCCAACCGCAATCGTCTCCACCGATGCCGTCCTCGACGGGGAAGTGGAAATTGGACCCTATTCGGTTATCGGTCCGGACGTGCATATCGGCAATAATACCGTCATCGGTTCCCATGTGGTTATTGAAAGTCATACGGACGTGGGCGAACATTGCCGCATCTACCAGTTTGCCTCCATCGGCGGCCTTCCCCAAGACCTGAAGTTCGGCGGGGAGAAAAGCCGCGTCATCATCGGCAACCACAATACCATCCGGGAATTCGTCACCATAAACCGCGCCACGGCCCAGGATATCGGTGTAACCATGATCGGCAACCACAACCTCATCATGGCATACTGCCACGTGGCCCACAACTGCATGTTGGCAGACCATATCATCATGGCAAACGCGGCCAACCTCGCCGGCCACGTCCACGTGGAAGACTATGCCATCATCGGCGGCATGACGGGCGTGCACCAGTTTACCCGGATCGGCGCACATTGCATCATCGGCGGCGTGTCCGCCGTAAACAAGGATATCCCCCCCTTCGTTACGGCCTCGGGAAACCACGCCAAACTGTACGGCCTCAACCTGATCGGCCTGAGACGGCGGGGCTTCAAGGAAGAGACCATCAATGCACTCAAGCAGGCCTATCGCATCGTGTTCCGTTCTTCCCTTCTCCTGAACGCTGCCGTGGCAACGGTGAAGAAGGATGTCAGCGACCTGCCCGAGGTTCGCCAGTTTCTCGGATTCATCGAAAAATCGGAAAGAGGAGTCTGCCGGTAGATCCTGCCGGCAACGGAAGGAATACGAACATGATCAAGGTCGGCGTGGTGGGTGCGGGTCACCTGGGAAACTACCACCTGCAAAAATATAAAAAACTGGACGGCTGCGAAATAGTCGGCGTGGCGGATATTTCTCCGGACCGCGCACGGAAGGCGGCCGGAACGTTCAAATGCGCCGCGTATGATGACTACCGCAGCCTCATCGGATGCGTCGATGTCGTGAGCATCGCCGTTCCCACGCGCGATCATCACTCCGTCGCCAGGGACTTTCTCGCGGCGGGCATCGACGTGCTTTTGGAGAAACCCATTTCGGCAACCATCGAAGAGGCCGATCACCTCATCAGACTTGCCGAAGAGCGAAACCTGATCTTCCAGATCGGTTTTGTGGAGAGGTTCAATCCCGCCATCGTGGCGCTCAAAACGTTGAACATAAAACCCCTCTTTATTGAAACCCACCGCCTTCACCCTTTTTTCGAGCGGGGAACGGACGTGGACGTGATTCTCGATCTCATGATCCACGATCTGGACATCATCCTCGATTTCGTGCAGTCTCCCGTGAGGAACGTGGA
>CAZTLA010000118.1:0-9351 GCA_964614365.1 uncultured Syntrophales bacterium
GCGATGTAGAGCAGGTCGGCATCCTTTCTATTGAATATCTCCAGGATATAGTTGTCAAGGAGGCCACCTTCTTCTACAAGACCGAGCCGCTCATAGATGAGGTCGTTAATGATCGGGATGGCGAGCGTTTCTCCGAGCAGGCGGCCTTGTTTTTCCACCTCGCTGTACAGGATATTCTTCTCCCGAGCGACGGCGAGATAGCCGATGATGCTCATGAACGCGACGATTGCCAGGGTTGTGAGGAGGATGAACTTATATCGCAGGCTCAGCCCGGGGAAAAAGTTTGCTACGTGGTTCATAATTTGATTTTAGGGTGGCATCCCATACCACAGGTTTGAGGAACGGCATTGATCTTGGCTCGTATGCCTTCGTAATCCTTGTCGGTCGCTTCGGCAAAGCCGTTCTTAAAGTCTTCATCAAGTCGCCTGAGCACCCCCTGACTGTCCGTCTCTTTCGGGTCCAACCCAAGAAGCGCTTTTTTTATGTTCTCGATAACCGCAAATGGCGTACCCGGTCCGGCCACGAGCGGTCCCGTGGGGATTGCCTCGGATTCGGCAATGACGGCAAGGCCAAGCTTCATATATTTTTTGGCAACGGAATCTCTTACGGCGCCGGCTGTGTATCGTCCTTTCAGCACCGCCTTGACAACGGAATCGTGGTAATCAAAATTTGCATAATCACTGAGGTCGCTTAAGTGAATTCTCGCGTTGGCCAGGAGATAACGGGGCATGAGGTTTCCCGATGTGGATTTGGAAGAGGCAAAGGCAATGCTTTTTCCCTTAAGTTCGGCGAGAGTTCCGACAGAGGAATCTTTCTTGATAATAATGACGCTCCGATAACTTGCCGCGCCGTCAACTCCTTTGGATTTCAAGATGCTTACGGCGCCGTATTTTGCATGGGCCTCAAGATACGTCAATGGGCCGAGCAGCGCCACGGATGTCTCCCCGCTGCCCAAAGTATTTATCGTATCTTCATAATTTTTCTTCAAGACCAGTTCATATTTATAGGGCGTTTTTGTGGCAAGGTAATCGAGAAGAGGCTGGTACTTTTCGTACATGATCCGCGGATTGTCCCTGGGGATCACGCCGAAATAGACGATTTTAGTATCCTTTACCTTCCCTGCAATCCGTGATCTGTCAACAATCTTCCGCTCCATCTCACGTATGGAATCATAGTTCGTATCGGGAACCTCAACGAACCCGTCAATCATCATTGCATCAAGGATTGCCTTTCCTTTTGCTGTTTTATGCATGTTAAGGAAAGCATTCCTTACCTGCTTTCTAAGCGCAGGGTCAATCTCCCTCGTTGCGACAACAGGAGGAATCCCATAGGGAGGAGAGCGCTTGATGATCCTTGTCTGCTTAGCGTAGGGAGAACCGGTCTTCAGCATATGATCATACACAATGCTCTCCACTGCCGCGCCGTCAACAATTTTTTTTGCTACCATCTCTATGGACTTGTTATGGCTGTAGCTATAAAGAAATCTCTTAAAGAATCTTTCCAGGGTAAATCCCATGCCCTTCAGCAGATAGGTCGGATAAAGCTTGCCGGTGTTCGACCCGGGATCCGTAAAAGCAAAAACCTTCCCTTTGAGTTCAGGGAACGTTTTTATGGGACTGTTTTTATGGACGATTAGATAAGAGCGATAAACAGGATTGCCGTCCACGGTCGGCGCGACAAGAAGCTCAACCCCAAACTGCTCCCGGTTCTTCACATAGGGCGCGGAGCAGATGAAGGCAATCTTGACCTCGCCTTTTTCCAGCAGCGAATCCATCTCGTCGTAGGTTCTTCTGTTGACCATCTGGACCGGCCGTTGTATCTGTTCCCCGATGTAATCAATAACGTCCTGATAGTATTTGACGGCGTCAACGGGCGTGATCATTGAGGAGACGCCGATTTTCACGACGTTGTCTGAGAGGGCAAAGGCGTTGGAAGACGGAAGAGGGGATAGGAAGAAAACGAACAATAACGGAAGCAGCGTCGTAGGGTGTTTCATTTTATTGCTCCGGCAAGCAAACATGTCAAAGTAGGTGAAGCCCCCATCCACAGGGCGGGGCTCTTCGGTTAAGGATATAATTATTTGCCTCGTGTCCCTAAGTCCATCTGCGGGGAGGGGCTGCAGACACGCACCCTGCCAATGTGCCAGTGTGCGTGAATTTTATCAAGCGGAGATTTGTTTGTATTCGTCATTACTGTCCGGCTTTCAACCTGCAGCAGGCTCAGTGAAGGCGGTTCCCGGCTTAAATATCCTGTTGTTATCTCCGTAATTATTTTGTATCCTTCGCGGTGAAATCACGGATGAGAACCTCACCGATCGGGTATTGCACAGCGGACGCACATCCTGTCCGAGACTGACGGTGCCGTAAAGAGCCTTTGCCGTCACTCACATATAGGAGGAGGACAATGTCTCACGAGGTTGACCTTTCTTTCCTGGACAGTCCGGAGGTACTGGGATTCATCTTTTATCCGCGCAAGGATTCTGTCTTCTCCCGTGCAGGCGCCATCCATTTCATCGAGGTCGACGAAGGGATCAGGATAGGGTGCAGATTTTACCGGGCGGAGAACGATTTCCCCTCGCTGCTCTACTTCCACGGCAACGGAGAAACGGCAGGAGACTACGAGGACGTGGCGCCCCTTTTTCACCGGTTGGGAATCAACCTTTTTGTAGCCGATTACCGCGGTTACGGGTTGAGCAGCGGCAGACCGACGGTGTCCAATCTGTTTGGCGACGCCCATCCGATCTTCCGCGGTTTTCAGGAGATCATAAGGAAAGAACACTGTCGGGAAGACTGTTTCCTCATGGGGCGTTCCCTGGGGAGCGTTCCCGCAGTGGAACTGGCATTTCACTATCAGGACGAGATCAGGGGACTTGTCGTGGAAAGCGGCGGCGCGGACATTTTTACCCGTCTCCTTCATCTGTCCGGCATTGAGGTTGCGGAAGAATCAAGACACCAGCTTGAGCAGGCTTCCAGCCGGGAGAAGGTCCGGCACGTACATGCGCCCACCCTCATTATCACTGCCGAGTACGATATGCTGATACCCCTTCAGGAGGGCAGGGCGCTCTACGATGCGTCCACCTCGCGGGACAAGGATCTGTTCATTGTTCTCGACGCGGACCACAACAACCTCTGGGAGGTGGGAGGTGAGTGCTACTACGGGGCAATCGGGGGCTTTCTTAAGGATCATCGCGGTATGACCTGATCGTGACAGGGGGGGCAGGGACGGGAGGAAGGCAGGGAAGCAGCATGGAAGGCCTGATAAAGCGCGCTGCGGCGCTGATAGGCGGGGCCCGGAAGGTGGTTGCCTTTACGGGGGCGGGAGTGAGTACGGAATCGGGAATCCCCGATTTTCGCAGTCCCGGCGGCATTTGGGAAAAATACCAACCCGTTTATTACGATGATTTCCTGTCCAGCGAAGAGGCGCGACGGGAATACTGGTTGAGAAGCAGGGCCATCTACCCCGTGCTCCGGGATGCGGTGCCGAATCCCACTCACCTGGCCCTGGCGGAACTGGAGAAGATGGGGAAACTCGACTGCATCATCACACAAAACATAGACCGTCTGCACCACAAGGCCGGGAATTCCGCTGAGAACGTCATCGAGATTCATGGCACCGTCGCGTATGCCGCTTGCCAGGAGTGCGGGAAGATCTACGACCGGAATGAGTTGCAGAAACGGTTGGAAGAAAAAGAGGAACCGGCAGTGCCCCTGTGCACGTCCTGCGGCGGGCCCGTGAAAGACGCCACCGTCTCGTTCGGCCAGCCCATGCCGGAGAAGGAGATGGCCGAGGCGGGACGGCGGGCGCAACGGTGCGACGTGATGCTAACGCTCGGTTCATCGCTCGTCGTGTACCCGGCGGCCTACCTTCCTCAACAGGCTCAGCAGGCGGGTGCACGGATGATTATCGTCAACAGGGAGCCCACTCCCCTTGACCCTATTGCCGATGTGGTGATCCACGCCAAGACCGGCACAGCCATGGAAAGGATCGTGGCAGAGGTAAAGAAAGGAGGTTGAGAACGGGAAATGACTCTCCCCGCTCCCACGGTAGTTCTGCTTACTGATTTTGGGAATGATCCCTATGTGGGGGTCATGAAGGGTGTTATTCTCACCCTGTGCCCGGAGGCGCGGTTGGTGGACCTGACCAATCACGTGAGCCCCGGCAACGTTCGCGAGGGGGCCTGGCTTTTGCTGGCAAACTACGCCTATTTCCCCGCGTGCAGCATTTTCCTTGCCGTTGTAGATCCGGGCGTGGGAACGGCGCGCAAAGCGCTGGTGGTACGGGCCGGCGCGTACTTTTTTATAGGCCCCGACAACGGCTTGCTCTATCCCGCCGTGACCGATGCCGGCATCGGGGAAGTCATTGCCCTGCCGGTTCCCAAAAATGCCGCCCGTACCTTTCATGGCCGCGATGTTTTTGCTCCCGCCGCCGCCCGCCTTGCCGCCGGTATTCCCCTGGGGAAAATAGATACACACGTCGTTCCGGTGATCCGTCTCAAGTTCTACCGGAAGGGCAGGGAAGGGGAAGTCGTCACCATTGACCGGTTCGGCAACGTGATAACCAACCTGCCGCCGCTGGTACGGCGAAGGCGTTACCACGTACAGTTTACCCATTCGGGAGGGCATGAATATTTTGAAGGGGAATTAGCGTTCCGGGCAACCTATGCTGCCGTCCCGGACGCCGAGAAGGATGATCCTTTTCTCATTACGTCCTCCAGTGGAACGCTGGAGGTGGCCCTGCGGGGAGCTGCCGCGGCAACCCGCCTGGGAACTCATGTCGGGGATCGGGTACGTATCGAATAGACTTCAGGAGGGGCGCTTTTTTCACCCCCGGTAAATCATATAGATCAAACTTCCCATGATGAGCATTGTCATGCCGGTCCATGCCAATGCATAGCATTTTTTCATAGTGTTGCAGCCCGCCTCTTTAAAATAATGCACATCGACGAGGATGATTGTTGCAAACATCAGTACAAGAACTATGAACCGCACGGCCATACCATTCCTTTTTTGCCTTCTGATTGTAAAGGGATGAGGCTATATCGGTTCAGGATGCTGAAAACTTTAGTTGACAATCAAATTTCCCTCAAGTAAGTTCTCTATACAGAACTTTATTCTCTATAAAGAATATTGAGGAAGAGAGAGCCGATGACGTTACGAGGCGACGATAACAATGCAAGAGACAAATACGCCGCCCTGGTTCCGGCAGTCGAGCAAGCTTCCCGGATACTCATCTGCCTTGCGCAAGGCCCGTCGTTCAAAATGACCCTCACGGAAATCTGCACGAAAGTGGATATTTATAAGAGCAGGGGATACTCCCTATTGAGTACGTTGCAGAAATTCGGCTTTGTCCGGAGAGACGGGGAAGGGAAACGGTATTCCCTGGGACCCGGTTTAATCGGTCTGTCGAGGAGCTTCCTGGATAAGCTGGACTATCGGGAGGCATTGGCGCCGCTCCTCGAACGGCTTTCCCGGGAAACCCGCACCACGACTATTTTTGGAATAATTGACGATGACAGGATCTTTGTGGTCGCCAAAAGTCAGGGGTGGCAGGATATCGACGTCACGGTGCGGTTGGGCCAACGATTCCCCATCACCGCAGGAGCACATGGAAAGGCGATTGTCGCGTTCATGCCCGAAGAGGAACGGAAGAAAATACTGAAAGGCGGCAAGCTCTTCTTTCACGGAACCGCATCGAAATCGGACCGCAAGAGATTGGAGAGAGAACTTGATCAATGCAGGGGGGACGGTTTTGCCGTCGATATGGGCGAATTGAATCCCGGCATTAACGCGATTGCCGCGCCCGTGTTCGGCTTCCCGGAAAAACCGATTGGGTCCATCTTCATCTTGGGCACCTTCCCGGAATCCCGGATTGCAGAGTGGGGTCCCAAGGTTGCAGAAAGTGCCGGACAGGCGTCCTCGCTGTTCGGTGCAGATATGGCCGGGGTTTATCGCGCGGCAACGACGAGACCGGCCGGTGCGAGGGTGTAAAAATGGGACAGGGAGTCAGCGGGCATGGCAAAGTCCATTCGGTATGATGAAAAGGTGTTCAGGGAGTACCGGGAGAAAGGGTATTGGGAAGCGGCAACCCTTTCCGACGTCTGGGACCGGAACGCGCGGGAGTATCCGGATCGGGAGGCAATCGCGGATTCCCGGACCAGGCTCACCTGGGCGGAGGCAAAGACGTGGATAGATCGGATGGCCCTTGGTTTTCTGGAATTGGGTTTTCAGAAAGAAGATATGATCGTGGTCCAGTTGCCCAACAGCGTTGAGCTCTGCCTGCTGAGGGTTGCCTGTGAACGGGCGGGGTTGCTTTGCCTGCCTGTTTTACCGAGCTGGCGCCACCGAGAGATGGAGTACACGCTTGATCGTGTGGAAGCGGCAGGGATTGTGGCGCCGAGGATGTCGCGGGGGTTTGACTATTATGAAATGATCCGGGAGATTCGACCGCGTTTTGCAAAGCTCAAGCAGGTGTTTGGGGTCGGTGACAACGTTCCTGAAGGGGCCATATCCTTGAGGGGAATGGCGAAACGCGCCCTGGAGCGGGAGTATCCCCCGGACTGCCTCGAAAGAACGAAATGTAAACCGGAAGAGTTTTCCCTTGTGGCCCAAACCAGCGGTTCGACCGGCTTTCCGAAGTTCGTTGAATCGCCGTTATATTGCCGCATGTATGAGGGGAAAGTATTTGCCCGGCGGTTCGAAATTACGGACAGGGATGTTATCGGCGTCTTGAGCCCTGCCACCGGAGGACCCAACATCCCGGCGTATTATAGCGCCCCCCCGATGCATGCGAAGGTCGTGATGCTTGAGCATTTCTCCCCCGAAGAGGCGTTTGAGGCCATTGAGAAAGAGAGGATTACCTTTGCCGGCGTGGTGCCGACAATGCTGGCGATGATGCTGCAAGACCCCACGCGCAGCAAGCACAATCTTGATTCGTTGCGTTGCTTCTACTGCGCCGGCGCCGTGCTGCCGCCTGAAGTGGGGAAAGAAGCACAGGAGCAATTCGGCTGTACGATTGTGCAGGTTTATGGCGCAATGGATGCGGGCGGGATGACCCTCCATGGGGTCTCCGATCCCGATGAAGTTCGCCTGTACACGGTAGGGAAGCCGGGCGAGGGAAATGAAATCAGGCTTGTGGATGATGCCGGCAAGGAGGGACCTGGGGTCGAGGTCGGAGAGATACTGGCGCGGGGACCTACGCTGGTGACCGGCTATTACAAAGACCCTGAAGCTATGAAGTCGGTTTGGACCGAGGACGGCTGGTACCGGACGGGTGACCTGGGCAGGTTCGATGAACGGGGTAATTTGGTCATTGTGGGTCGGAAAAAGGAAATGATCATTCGGGGCGGACAGAACATCTATCCCGTGGAGATAGAAAACCTCCTCATGACCCATGCCCAGGTATCGCAGGTTGCCGTGGTGAAAATGCCGGACCCGATGATGGGAGAGAAGGCATGCGCCTACGTAGTTCTTGAAGGCGGACAGGGGCTGACCTTTGAACAGATGGCGGCTTTCCTGCAGGGGAGGGGCGTTGCGGCCTATAAACTGCCGGAGAGGCTGGAGATCATAGATGCCTTGCCCCTGCTTGCTTCGGGGAAGGTTGACAAAAAACTTCTGGAAAAAGATGTTGCGGAGAAGCTCAAAGGCCACGGGCTCAGAAAGGGACGAAATTGAAAGAATACACTGTAATGGGACGCCGCGTACCCCGTATCGACGGCCCGGCGAAGGCCAGGGGCGAGGCCCTGTACGCCGGAGATATGGAGTTGCCCGGCATGCTCTGCGGGAAGATACTCCCCAGTTGGCTGCCCCATGCCCGCATCCTGCACGTGGACACCACTGAAGCCGGGAAGGTTCCCGGAGTAAAGGCCATCGTTACCGGGCGGGATACGCGGGGACTGGGTTGCGGTCCCATGCGCGCGCGGGAAAGGGCCCTCGATTTCGTCCCCCTGGCGAAAGACAAGGTCCGGTACATCGGAGACGCCGTAGCCGCCGTGGCGGCCATTGACGAGGATGCCGCCGACGAGGCCCTCGACAAGATCAAGGTCGAATGGGAGGAACTGAAGCCGCTTTTTACCCCCGAGGAAGCGATGGCGCCCGGGGCTCCCCCGATACACGAAGACGCACCGGATAACATCAGCCGGAAGATAGTCTTAAACTACAGGGATGTGGAAGAAGGGTTTCGCCAGGCCTGCCACGTCCGGGAGGATGCATTCAACACCTCTTCGGACTCGCACGTTCCTTTAGAGCCGCACGTCTGCGTCGCCCGGTATGACGCGGGGTATTACACGCTGTGGACCTCCACGCAGGTTCCCTACATGGTGAAAAGCGACTTGGCGCGCCTGCTGTGCATTCCGGAATCCCAGGTGCGCGTCATTCTTCCCTTTGTGGGCGGAGGCTTCGGCATCAAATCAGACGGGGTTTTTTCGCTTGATCTGTGCGCGGCCCTTCTGGCCCGCGAAACCGGCCTTCCCGTGAAAATCGCCTACAGCCGTGAGGATGAGTTCATCATGACGCGCCGCCGCCACCCCATGAATATCCGTCTCAAGACGGGGATTAATCGACAGGGCGACATAACGGCCCGGCAGGCCACGGTATTGGCGGATGGCGGCGCCTACAGCGGCTGGGGACAAGCCAGCATATACCTGGCGGGATTGTTCCTCTGTTTGCCCTACCGGTACGGCGCCTATCGGTACGAAGGGATGCGGGTATATACGAACAATCCCGTATCCAGCGCCATGCGCGGCCACACCGCACCCCAGTTGCAATTCGCCAGCGATGCGCAACTGGATATGCTGGCCGAGGATATAGGGATGGACCCGGTGGAAATCCGGTTGCGCAATGCCCTGGAAAGCGGGGAACGGAACATAGCCGGTTTTACGGTAGCCACCTGCGGCCTGAAACAGTGTATAGAAGCAGCAGTGAAGAAGTCCGGGTGGCACGCCAAGCGCGCTAATCTGCCGAAAGGGAAAGGCATCGGCATCGGGTGCGCCGGTTTTCCTTCCGGACACGGGGCCCGCCTGCGGCCTGATATTCCCGCCTACTCGACGGCCATGATCCGCGTCAACGAGGATGGCGGCGTTCACCTTCTCTGCGGGGCGGCCGATACGGGGCAGGGGTCGGACACGGCAATGGCTCAGATAGCAGCCGAGGAACTGGGCGTTGCCTTCCCGGACATTCGGTATTTCCGTATGGATTCGGACATTACGCCTGCCGACCTCGGAAGCTATTCCAGCCGCACGACGGTGTTTGCCGGCAATGCGGTGAAAAAGGCGGCTGCCGAGGTGAAGGAAAAACTGTTGTCCTTTTTGGCGACAACATGGCAGGCGCCGCGCGACGAGATGCGGATGGAAGCAGG
>CAZTLA010000119.1:0-9211 GCA_964614365.1 uncultured Syntrophales bacterium
GGCCAGCGCATTTATCTGGTTCATGGGATCTCTGCAGATTCTGCTGATCAATCCCCTGGGTATTTTGCAGTTCGGCCTGAGCAACACCCTGACCAGTTACCTGATCGTGGCGCAAATGGTCGGGATCGGTTTGGGCGGGCTGCTCGGCAGCTTCATTGCGGATGGGCAGCGCTGGCATCGCTCACTGGGCCCTGCCGCCATCCTTTTTTCGCTGCTGATGATTGCCATGGCGGGCGTACCGTATCTGCCGCCGACCCTGCACCTGTCGGCCCTCTTCATCCTGGTGGCCGCCATCGGGATCTCCGGCGGTGTTTTTCTGATTCCCGTTGAGAGTTTTATCCAGATTCGTCCCGTACCGGAGGAAAAGGGCGCCATCCTGGCGGTGAACAACTTCGTCGTGTTTGCGGGCGTTCTGATATCCGGCCTGATCTCGAATATCTTTAACGCACTGTGCCTTCCCACCTTCAGTTTCGGCGTGGCAGGCGCTCTTTCGCTCGCGGCAAGCCTCTGGTTCCATATCATGTATAAACGGAAAGGGGACGTATGACGGCCATTCTCCTGCGCATTCTGGCGCGCGCCATTTTGCGCCTGCGGTATCGCATCCGGGTATCGGGTCTCGATCAGGTTGCCGCTCGCGGAAACCGGGGCATCCTGTTTCTTCCCAACCATCCGGCGTTGAGTGATCCCCCGATTATCGTAAGCGAACTGCATAAACACTTTGCCCCGCGCGTGCTGGCCGACAAGGACCAGATCGACCGCCTGTTCCTGCGATGGATTGCCCGTATCATCAGGGTCCACGCCCTGCCCGATCCGGCCCGGTACGGTGACGCAAGCCGTGCCGAGGTCGAACGGATTCTCCGTGAAAGCGTGGCCATTCTCAGGCAAGGGGAAAACCTCCTCCTCTACCCGGCGGGCCGTATTTACCGCAGTCGTCTGGAAAACCTGGGAGCGAACAGCGCCGTCGAGTCCATTCTGAAGGAACTTCCCGACGTGCGCATCGTGCTGGTCCGCACGCGCGGTCTGTGGGGCAGCTCCTTCGGCCGAGCTTCCGGAGGCGCGCCGAATCTGGTCCGTCTCCTGAAAAGGGGGTTCCTGACCCTTCTCGTAAACGGGGTCTTTTTCAGTCCCCGCCGGAACGTGTCCATCGAGCTGACGGAACCGGAAGATCTGCCGCGCCGCGAGGGGCGCAGTGCGGTGAACCGTTTCCTGGAGCGATACTATAACGAGGACGCCCCGTTCAATACGTACGTTCCCTTCTTCTTTTGGGAACGGGGCGGCGCACACGCAGTCCCCGAACCCGCGGGACGACGCATCGAAGGCGATATCGATTCCGTCCCCGCCGCCACGCGCGACATCGTGCTGAAACACCTGCAGGACGTGACGGGCAGGCGCCAGTTGCAGCCGAAGGAAACACTGGGCGCCGATCTCGGTCTCGACAGTCTCACCCGCGTCGAACTGTCCCTCTGGCTGGAAAGCGAATTCGGATTCATCGTAGGCGACGATGTCCTGGAGACGGTCGGCGATGTGATGCTTGCCGCCCGCGGAAACGTGGCCGCCTCCGGCCCGGCTGAGCTGAAGCCGGTCCCTCCCGCCTGGTTCAAAGACGCCACGCGGGCGTCCGCGCTTGCGCCTCCCGAAGGGCCGAGCATCCTGAAGGCATTCCTGGCGCGGGCGCGTCTTCAGCCGGACCGGGTCGTCCTCGTCGATCAGACGGTCGGCGCAAGAACCTACCGCGACATCATCACCGCCGTCATGGTAATGAAACCCCAGATCGAGAAACTCGGCGGCGACTATGTCGGCATCATGCTGCCGGCCTCCGCGGGCGCCGCGATCATCTATCTTTCGACGCTGTTTGCCGGCAAGATCCCCGTGATGGTGAACTGGACCGTCGGCGTGCGGAACATGATTCACTCCCTGGATCTGCTGGACGTGCGGCAGGTGCTGACCGTGGGGGCGCTGGTGCAGAAGATCGAGTCGCAGGGGAACGATCTGGGGGGGGTGCGTGACCGGTTCCTCATGCTGGAGACCGTCGGCAAACGAATCACGAGGGGGCAAAAACTGAAAGCCGCCCTGATGAGCCGGGTGAGCTGGAGGTCGCTTGTACGGGTGAAGGGCGCCGACACGGCGGCGGTGCTCTTCACCAGCGGATCGGAAAGCATGCCCAAGGCCGTGCCGCTCACCCACGCCAATATCCTCACGAATATCCGCGACTTCATGCAGGCCTTCTCCTGCAGGCCTCAGGACCGTCTCCTTGGCATGCTCCCGCCCTTCCATTCCTTCGGGATCACCGTCACCATATGCTTTCCCTTGTGCGCCGGTCTGCGGACGGTCTATCACCCCAATCCCACCGAAGGCGGCACGCTGGCGCGCCTGATCGAAGCCTACAAGGTCAGCCTGCTCGTGAGCACGCCGACCTTTCTCACCGGCATCCTGCGCGGCGCGGACGACCGGCAGCTCAAGACCCTGCGCGCGGTGATTTCCGGTGCGGAAAAATGTCCGGCCCCGCTGTATGAAACCGTGGCGCGGCGTCTGCCGCACCTGGCGCTCCTGGAAGGCTACGGCATCACCGAATGCTCGCCTGCCGTGTCGGTTAACGACGAAAAGGCGCCGCGGCCGCAAACGATCGGCAAGGTCCTGTCGTCCGTTCAGTACGTTATCGTGGACGTGGACAGCGGCCGACGGGTGGGAACGGGACGGGTGGGCATGCTTCTGGTGCGCGGTCCCAGCATATTCGGCGGCTATCTCAAGTACGACGGCCCTTCTCCTTTTGTGGAATTCGAGGGCAAGACGTGGTACCGCACCGGCGACCTGGTTTCTGAAGACGAGGAGGGGGTGCTCACCTTTGCCGGACGGCTCAAGCGCTTCGTGAAGATCGGCGGCGAGATGATTTCCCTGCCGGCGATCGAAGAAGTGCTGGCCGGGTTCTATGCCGGTGCAGACGATGAGGGTCCGGTTATCGCCGTGGAAAGCACGCCTGCGGAAGTCAATCCCGAATTGGTCCTGTTCACCGTGCAGGACCTTGATCGTGAGCAGGTGAACCGGCAGATCCGCGAAGGCGGGCTTTCGCCGCTCCACCATATCCGCGCTGTGGTAAAGCTGGAAGCAATCCCCACGCTCGGCACCGGCAAGACCGATTACCGGGCGCTGCGGGATTTGCTGAAAGCCGGTATCCGGCGGGCATAAATCTCATGCGGGGAACTTGCGTTCGGTTCAGTTCATCGTATCAATCTATTAAGCAAGACGTCTTCAACATTCTGCCTTGAATCGATGACGGACAAAACATAAACGGTTATATCCGATATTCGATAGACAACTCGCCAGGGGGCAACAATTAATTCCCGATAGATTTGTATCCCTTGATCTTGGAGCTCCGGTACAATCCGGCCCCGTTCAGGAAGGGCGTAGAGATTTGATACCTTTTGCCTTATTTTCTTAAGTATGGGTAGCGCATTACCGGGGCTGTCAACCGCGATGTAGTCAATGATCTGTTTTAAATCATGTTCTGCGACCTCCGCCCATTCAACCTGGTATTTCATGCTCATTTTAGACTTTCTTTTTCAATGCGCCTTCAAGTTCATTGAACATGGTTTCCTGTGATTTGGCTCGGCCGTTCCTGATATCCTCTTCTCCTTGTGACAGAAGTTTTAACATACCGATTGCATTGCGCATATCTTCATAGCTTTTTGGGTCCTGCAGTATAGCCCGCGGCTCGCCGTTTTGGGTAGTAATCACCGGGCGGTGCGTTTCATTTATTTGGTTCAGTAAATCGGCAGCTCTCGCTTTTAAGTACGTGACAGGCTTGATATCATTTGTAATGTTCATGGCATTTAACCTCCGGTTTGAAGATGATACTAAATTCGGACCTGAAGTCAAGTTATTTAATGGTTGCGAATGTGTCTGCCCACTCTTTCAGGAAGAAGTGCTTTTGACACCAATGGAACAGGGAATGATCGAACGTCCCGTGTTTGATCCTACAATCAATAAACTGCCCCAAAGATTGGGGGTACATTTATACGTTTATTAAGAATGGATGAGAACGTCCGTTTAATGAATCAATGGTGGCAGACCTGAAGCGTGAGGCGCTCCACCGAACTGCATACCTTCAGAAGACTCAGGAAATTCTTGAGGGTCGGGTTCCCTTTCGGACCGAGCATGCGGCGAAGACTCTTCTCGTTGACCTGCAGTTCCCGGGCAATTTCGGCGATGGACTCAGTGGCGTTCAGATAGTCGCGCAGCAGCGCCTTGCCTGTTTCCATGTCGCCCATCAAGAAGGCATTGGTCGCCTCAACGATCAATTCGCCTCTGAAGGCCGGGTCCGACTTGACTCGTGCCATGACTGTCTCCCTGAAATCCCTTGTCAGCGGCATTTTTCCTATCTCCCTCTATGGTTGCTTCTTCCTTCTTCTGTAATCCGCCCAGCGCTCCCTGGCCGTTTCGATATCCTGCGCTTGGCGCTTCTTTGTGCCGCCCCCGACCAGTACGACCAACTCCGCGCCATCCATGCCGAAATAGATACGGTAGCCGGGACCGTAATCGATTTTTCTCTCATAAACCCCGCCCCCGACACTTTCCACGTTCGACGTATTTCCCATCCCCATTCGGATCAGGGCGGTTGTGACCTTGGCGGCCGCACGACTTTCGAGCCTGTCAAACCAGTTCCGGAAAGGACTCTCGCCATCCATTGCGAGGTACTCGACAATCTTCATGCGCCCCTCTTATATGCAATATAAGTAACACGAATGTTACCATGTGTCAATATCAGCTTCTGTCCGTGGTCCATCTCTGCCGGCGCGTCAGTCACCCGTTCGTATCATCCCCATTTCCCTGCGATCTCTGCAAGGCTCTGCCGTATTCCAGTTTCAAAGAGGATTTGCTTACCCCGTGGTCTATGAAATCCCAGGGCAGGAGCTCATCGGCGC
This sequence comes from uncultured Syntrophales bacterium, assembly GCA_964614365.1. Taxonomy (GTDB): domain Bacteria; phylum Desulfobacterota; class Syntrophia; order Syntrophales; family JACQWR01; genus JACQWR01. The sequence goes on from CAZTLA010000119.1 coordinate 4,920, forward strand.
CCTTGGGACGATAGACGGTGAAGTCGGCATAGCCCTGTGCTTCCTTCAAGGCCCGGGACCAGTTCCCGCCGTTCTCCTGCACCGCGAGAAGGATCGCACCCACTTGCCTGTCGCCCAGGGAGAGAAGCGCCTGGATATAGTTCTGCTTGGGGGCATCGTGGATTATCTTCACGGCTTTTTCGCCGCCGAGTGCGCGCTCGATTCGTTGGATCCTTTTCCTGACCATTTTCAGATCGGCGAGGGGGTGCCACTGAAAGGGCGTGGCCGATTTGGGGATGAACTGGTTGATGCTGAGCGTGATGCGCCGCAGCGGCCGTTTTTTTTTGCCTTCCGCGGCAGCAGGTTGTTTTTTGATACGGAGAACCAGGTCGATGATGGCGTCAATGTCTTCGTCCGTTTCCGTGGGCAGTCCCACCATGAAGTAAAGCCTGATATTAACGATGCCGTATTCTACGAGCAGTTCGACGGCGCGGAAGATGTGGTCTTCCGTAATGCCCTTGCGGATGACCGTCCTTAATCGCTCACTGCCTGCCTCAGGCGCCAGGGATATGGTCTCCACGCCGGCTTCCTTCAGCAGGGAAACCATTTCCCTGCTGACCCGGTCCGTGCGGAGGGAGGCGATGGCCACCTTGCCCTTCCGTTCCGTCACCGCGCGGCAGAGCGCGGCGAGCTCGGGATGATCGGATACGGCCGTGCCCATAAGTCCTATTTTCTTCTGCCGGTCCAGTCCCCGCAGAATGGATGGTTCAAGGCAGGCCCCGTTGCGGAACCTCGCCGGCCGGTACACGAACCCGGCGGCGCAGAACCGGCAGCCGCGCCGGCAGCCCCGGCTTGCCTCGACGAGGAACAGGTCTCCGAATTCAGTGTCGGCGGTCACGATGCATTGGTCGGTTGTGAAGGCGTTGATATCGCTAATCTTGCCCGTTTTAATCCTTTGCGGGAAAGAAGGGTCGCGGGGCGTCATTTTTTCTCTGAGGTTGTTTTTGTTGTAGGCGACGTCGTAGCATCGCGGCGCGTAGGCGCCCGGCGCCTCCGCCTGTATGCGGAAGAGGACTTGTTCCCGTGAGAAGCCCCGCCGCCCGGATTCTTCGAAGATGCGGAGGAACTCGGGAAGGATTTCTTCCCCTTCCCCCAGGAGAAAACAGTCGAAAAAATCGGCCAGCGGTTCGGGATTGAGGGTAACGGCGATCCCGCCGCCCAGGACGAGCGGATCCCTTTCCCCCCTCCGGGCGGACAGGAGGGGGATCGTGCCCATCTCAAGCATGGTTAAGATGTGGGGATAGTCGTTTTCGTAAGGGAGGGAAAAGGCGACGATATCGAATTCGGCGAGGGGTTTCTGCGACTCCAGGCTGAACAGGGGCGCCGATGTTCCTTCAAAGGCCGCCATATCCGCGGGGTCGGGGAGGAAGACCCGCTCACAGAGGAAAGACGGGCGGCGGTTTATGAGACCGTATATGGTCTGAAATCCGAGGTTGGACATCCCGGTCCGGTAGCGGTTTGGATAGGCCAAACACACTGTCAGGAGGTTCCCCCAGCGTTTCTTCCAGCACCCTTCTTCGCCGTCTAAAAGATCACGGTATTTCTTCTGCAGCATCCAGGACATCATCCTGCCTTTGCCGTGCCGGCCACAGTCAACACGATCTAATCCGCCTGTCTGCGCAGAAATGTCGGGACCTCGAGATCGGGGTCGTCGTTGTCGTCAATGAGCCCCATCTTCACCACGTGGGCGGCCTCAAAAGACTTGCCGGTCCTCATATACGTGGGCTTGGACAGGTCGTCGCGCTTGTAAAGGCTTGCCACGTTCGTAATGCCCTGCTTCCCTTTTACGGGGTCTTCGAAGCCGGTGGCGATGACGGTAATGCGTATTTCGTCTCCCATGGCTTCGTCCACGACGGTGCCGAAGATGATATTGGCGTCTTCATGCGCCTCGGACTGGATCAGGGAGGATGCTTCGTTGATTTCGTACAGGCTCATGTCCGGTCCCCCCGTAATGTTGAGAAGGATGCCGTGGGCGCCATGAATGCTGTTGTCTTCCAAAAGCGGCGAGGATATGGCCCGTTGCGCCGCTTCCACGGCCCGGCTCTCCCCGCTGGCGGTTCCCGTTCCCATGAGCGCAAGACCCATTTCGGACATGACGTTCCTCACATCGGCAAAGTCCAGGTTGATAAGACCCGGAATGATGATCAGATCCGAAATGCCCTTCACCGCATGGTAGAGGATGTCATCCGCCTTTTTGAATGCCTCCAGGAGCGACAGGTTTCTTCCTCCCAGACTGAGAAGTCTCTGATTGGGCACGGTGATCAGGGTATCAACGATGTTCCTCAGGGTGGCAATGCCGTCTTCCGCCTGCAGGTTGCGCCTCTTGCCTTCAAACTGGAAGGGCTTGGTGACCACGGCAATGGTGAGCGTTCCCATTTCCTTGGCTATCTCCGCCACGATCGGCGCCACGCCGGTGCCGGTGCCGTCGCCCAAGCCAGCGGTGATGAACACCATATCCGCCTCTTCAAGGTGTTCCTTGAGCCGATCCCTGGTCTCCATGGCCGCTTTTTTCCCCACGGTGGGATCTGAACCGGCGCCCAGTCCTTTCGTTATCTCGGCGCCGAGCTGGATTTTGATCGGTGCGCCGGACGCCCCCAGGGCCTGGGCGTCAGTATTTGCCGTAATGAAATCGACCCCTTTCAGGTCATACGAGATCATGGTATTTACGGCGTTGCCGCCGCCGCCGCCGATACCGATCACTTTGATCTTTGCCGAACACATGCTCGCCGGATCCGGTAATTCAAACATGGGCATTCCTCCCTCCTCTTAAAAGAATTCGATAAACCATTTTTTTATGTCCCGTATCATGTTCTTGAATACGTTTCCTTCACTTTTCCTGATTGCCTCCTTCGACAGGTTCTTGCTTCCATAGACCACCAGTCCCACGCCGGTGGCATACATGGGACTGTTCACCACGTCGGACAATCCGCCCACGCCTGCCGGACATCCTCTCCGGACGGGCATGTTGAATATATGTTCCGCAAGTTCCGTGATGCCGGACATTATGGCCGTCCCGCCCGTCAGGACGACGCCGGCCGCCAGGATATCCTCAAAACCCGATTTGACGATTTCGCGGTAGGCCAGGTTCAGGATCTCTTCCATGCGCGGTTCGATGATCCTTCCCAGTATCTGGCGGGACACCTCCCGCGGTTCCCGTCCGCCCACGCTGGGCACCTCGATGGTTTCGTCCTTCGGTATCAGGGGACTGTAGGCGCAGCCGTATTTGATTTTTATTTTTTCCGCCTCTGCCAGAGGGGTTCTCAATCCCGTTGCGATATCGCTGGTCAGGTAATTGCCGCCCACGGACAGGACGGCGGTATGCTTTATGCTTCCTTCCGAAAACACGGCGATATCCGTGGTTCCTCCTCCGATATCCATGAGCGCGACCCCCAGATCCTTTTCATCCTCGCTCAAGATGGCCTCGCTTGATGCAAGCTGCTCCAGCACGATATCGTTCACGTCCAATCCCACGCGGTTGACGGATTTTACGATGTTCTGCACGGAGGTGACGGCGCCGGTGACGATGTGCACCTTTGCCTCGAGACGGACGCCGGACATGCCCACGGGGTCCTTGATGCCGTCCTGCTCGTCCACGACGTAACTTTGCGGCAGGGTATGAAGGATTTCCCGGTCCAGGGGGATGGCGATGGCCTTTGCCGCTTCTATTGCCCGTTCCACATCGTCTTCATCGACTTCACGTCCCTTGATAGCGACGATGCCGAGGCTGTTCTGTCCTTTGATATGTCCCCCCGCAATGCCGGCGTATACGGAACCGATCTCGCAGCCGGACATGTGTTCAGCCTCATCGACGGCTTTTCGTATCGCATCCACCGTGCTTTCGATATTGACGACCACGCCTTTTCTCAATCCTTCCGAAGGACAGGAGCCGATACCGATGATGTCGATACCTGTCTCTTTCACTTCCCCCACGATGGCGCAGGTCTTGGTGGTTCCGATATCGAGTCCGACGATCACGTTTCCTTTTTTACCCATGGATGTTTACTCCTTGCTATCCGTCAAGTCTTATATTCCTTTTCCGGCTTTGCCGTTTCTGCCGGTTTCGTTATGTTTTTCCGCTGGACGGTAATCTTCGTGGGGTCGCTGGCGTCGATGCGGAGAAACCTCGCCTCCGGATTTCTTCTTTCCAGATCGGCGAGAATCGGGATCAGGCGCTTCAGTTTATTTTCGTAACTGTCGAAGCCGAGCAGCAGGCACAGGCCGTTGTCGGTAAAGACGGAAAATCCGAAAACCTC
>CAZTLA010000120.1:0-9205 GCA_964614365.1 uncultured Syntrophales bacterium
AATACCTATCAGCAACCAACTGAATTTATTCGATTAACATTGGGACAGTAGTGATGAGGTGACAGAATGAAAGCCCTGATAACCGGCACAATCGGCATGGTTCTTTTGCTCAATCCGTTTGTCGCGTATGGTGCGGAATCATTGAAATTGCGGTATACGGGGGCGGTTTATGCCGACGACAAGGGGGTCGGCATGATAGACCCTGAAGGAGTGGCCTGCAACGATAAATCAAGTTTGATTATTGCGGATACCGGCAATGGACGTCTCCTCCGCTATACGATCAGTGAGGGAACCGTGAAGGGAGGTGACCCGGTCACTTTGCCGGAATTATCGAATCCACTGGCAACCCATATAAGTGCCGGGGGTGATATACTTGTCCTCGATGGCAAACAGCGCAAGATAGCCCGCATCGGCACTGACGGAACATTCAAGGGCTTTATCGCACCTGCGGGGATTCCCGCGCCGCAGGAATACATCGTCAGGAATTTCAAAACAGGCAGTGAGGGACTCTACCTCCTTGATATTTACTCAGGCCGTGTACTCATTCTCGATGAGGGAGGAAAGTATCTGAGACACCTCCCCTTTCCCGATGAGTACGGTTTCATGTCCGATCTTGCAGCCGATGCGCAGGGAACGGTATATCTCCTTGACACCGTAAACGGCATGATCTATTCCGCGCCAAAGGGGGCGAAAGGTTTTTTACCGTTCAGCCCGAAGCTGGAAGAGTATATGAACTTTCCGGCAGGTATGTTCCTGGACGCCCGCGGAACTCTCTATCTGCTGGACAAGCACGGAAGCAGCGTTGTGGCAATCGGCAGGGATGGCTCCTTCCGGGGACGTTCGCTTGGCTTTGGGTGGAAGGAAGGCCTCCTGAATCGTCCCACACAAATCTGCATTAACGGTAAAGGAGAGGCGTTCATTGCCGACAGTGCAAACAACAGGGTGCAGATGTTTACAATCATGGAGTAATCCGTTTGACCGGGAGCGCATCCCACAGTCTCCGCCCTGTGGGTGGGGAGTTTCGCGAAGCACTATGGGTGAAGGAAGGGCAATATTTGAATAAGGAGCCTGGTCAAGAAAAGTTAACTACATAGTTTTACAAGGGGTAGGGAGATGAGCGGAGAAAGGAACGGCAGGTTTCGGAAAATCATCGGTGCAGAGGGCCGATTTACCCTGTACAGGGGTTTTATCGTGCTGGCGCTTTGCCTTGGCGTTCTCACGGGCTGTACCCAGGGAGAACGCGGGCGGCTGAAAGAACCCGGCGGTGGAAAGGTTTTCACCATCGGGCTTATTCCTGAACAGAACATCTTCAAACAGCTCGAACGGTACACACCCCTCGCCGAGTATCTTTCCCGAAAGACCGGCATGAAGATAGAACTGAAAGTCCTGACCCGCTACGGGAACATTATTGATAATTTTATTTCCGCAGGGATGGATGGGGCATTTTTCGGAAGCTTCACCTATGCCCTGGCGCACGTGCTGATAGGTGTGGAAGTCCTGGCCAGGCCGCAAGGCTTGGATGGTTTATCCACCTATCATGGCTTGATCTTCGTCAGAAATGATAGCGGGATCAACGGCATGACGGATATGAAGGGGAAGCGGTTTGCCTTCGTGGATAAGGCAACCACCGCCGGGTTTCTCCTTCCATTATGGTTTTTCAAGACCCACGGGATTAATGATTATAAAACCTATTTTAAAGAGACCTATTTTGCCGGCACCCACGAAGACGCCGTCTATGACGTCTTCCATAAGAAGGCGGATATCGGCGCCGCAAAAAATACGATATTTGAAAAGCTGGTTGCCGCCGATCCACGAATCCGCGAGGGATTAAAGATTTTGACAAAATCGCCCGACGTGCCGGAAAATGGCTTGGCGTTGAGAAAGAACATTGATCCTTCGGCGAAAACCGCATTGCGGGACGCCCTCCTCAATATGCATAATGGTCCCGACGGCAAAACCGTGTTGCAGAACTTCGGGGCGCAGCGATTCATCCCGACAACCAACAAAGATTATGACCCCGTATTCCGATATGCCGAAGAAATCGGGCTGGATCTTTCCCGGTATGACTACGTGAACGAGTAATGAAGAGAAAAATTATCATCGGTCTCACTGTTTTTGCCTCAATTTTTGTCCTTGGCGGGATATATATCGTCGTTTCGATAGAAATGACGACTCATACCCTGAATAATCTCATTAAGCTCCACCAGGTTGAGCTCTTAAGAGAACAATTATTGATGGATGCGAGCAAGGTCCAGTCCGACCTTGCGTTTGAGCACACCCGCTTTGCCAGGGAACTGGATACGATCGTGGCAAATGTGATCCGGATGGACAATGAAGCGGATAAATGCAGGAGATGCCACCACTCTGCCGCAATGGTGGAAAAGCTTGCCGATTTAAAAAATCATATTCAAAACTATAAGGATTCCCTGAGCCGGGTTTTGACCATGCGGGCCAACACCGCCCGGTTGGTTGTTGAAGAGGACAGCGCCTTTCAGATCGGGCAGGGACTGGTAGATAAACTCAAAGACATGACCACCCTGACCAAGAAAAAACTGGAAGAGAGAACGCACGCCTCTCTCAGAGAAATAGCCGGGATAAAGAACATACTTTTCATCCTCATTTTCATGGGACCCCTATTATCCATCGGATTGGCCGGCATATTTATTAAAGGGTTCACCAAACCGCTCAATGTGCTTCTGCAGGCGACCCGCAAGGTAAAAGGCGGAGATCTCAGTTTTCGGGTGCGGGGTCTGACGGATGAATTTGGAGAAATGGCGGAATCCTTCAATGAGATGGCCGAGTCCCTCGGCGAACAGATGCAGAAAATGCAGCGCGTCGAACAGATGACCATGGTGGGGCAAATGGCCGCCGGACTGGTTCATGAAATCAAGAATCCTCTTGCCGGGATCAAGGGCTCCATGCAGTTCCTCCTCGAAGATGGCGGCATACCGGAAGAAAGCAGGATGATTCTTTCCAAGACGATGAATGAGGTCCAACGGATCGAATCGTTGATGAAAAATCTTCTCAATTTTGCCAAACCGCCCCAACTGCTATTGGTGCCGGCAAATATGAACGATGTGCTGGAATCCACCCTCTCGTTTTCGCTCTCATATTTCGCATCGGCGGCACATTCGCCCACCGGCGTAAGGGTGGTAAAAGACCTCGATCCCCACCTTCCCCTGGCGATGGTTGACCCCGTTCAAATGCAGCAGGTATTCCTGAACCTGTTCATGAATGCCGTGGAAGCCATGCCCGGAGGGGGAACCCTGTCGGTCAGGACCGGGGGAAATGGATTGACCCCGGGGATCAAAATCGAAATTGCAGACACGGGCAAAGGAATAGAGGAAGAAATACGGGAGAAAATCTTTGAGCCCTTTTTTACCACCAAGCGTAAGGGCACCGGCTTGGGACTGGCCATCAGCAAGCAATTTGTCGAGATGCACGGCGGAACGATCTCCGTCGAGAAGAATCCGGATGGCGGAACGATCTTCAGTATTGTACTCCCCACGTTCTTGGGGGAAGAGGCGCCTGTCTCCGATCAATCCCTCACGTGACACTTGTTGCAGAGGCCTCTCTGGTATGCGGCAAACCGCGTGCTTGGCCTGTCATAATATGCCTTTTGGGTCTCTGCGACAGTGCGCCCCTGGGCATATTCCGCCGGCGCGCCGTTATTGATGCCCGGATAGACGCCCTTATGAACGATAAACGTCGCAGCCATGTTCCATCGTGCCATATGATCCCATCCGGATGCATGCGCGCGGTGACAGGTGAGGCACATCACATTGGAACGGGAATCGGGGCCGCTGCCGAAGCTGCCGTCGCTCCTTGCGCGCTGCGCGAGAACGGCTTTGTCCTCAATTCCTTCTTCGAAAGGAACCAGCGAGGTGTAGGAAGCGCTTGCCATACCGTTTACGTCCCCTGATTTCACATAGGCATTGTAATTGACAGCGATCTCCCTGCCGCACTTGGCGCTGCTGCACGTGGGGTGTCCGTAGCTCCCCGCGCAGCCGCCGGTATGGCAATTTGAGCACCATTCGGACATCCCCTTGCCATAGGCGACCCTCGTGTCCGTCAGCGCTTCGGACCTGTTGTAGCCCGGGGGTGCGACGGCGAACGGTGGATTAACCGTAAAGGCGATCCCTCTTGCTGAACTTGGTTCATAGCCGCTGCCTCCTAACATACGATAGGCGCCGCCACGGATGGTGCCATGCGGGTCGTGGCAACTGATGCAGGACAGCGAACTCGCCGGATAGATGCCTTTCGGTACCGTAAGATGTGTTCTGTCCGCTTCATAGCCGAAGTCCAGCGCAACAATATTGTGGCCATGCCGTTCGCCGGGGCTGCCCGCTCCCTTTCCGCTTCCGCCGGGAGAGTTCCAGGAATAACTCTTCTTGAGCCAGCCGAAATCTCCACCGGGGGTCAATTGAAGGGGCGGCATGCCTGCGTACATGTCCGTATCGGCCGTTGCAACGTAATAGCCGGCGGGTTGCCGGGCGCCTTTCCGCGCCTGATGACAGCGAAGGCAGGTGGAGCTTTCATCAGATCCGTTTAAATCGGCGCTTTTTCCCAGAGGAGGTCTGAGAGTGCGGCCGGAACCGTCAGCCAATCCTTCTGCATGGGCATTCCTGCCGACGTGGCATTCCTTGCATTCGGTCGGGCTTCCGGAATGAAAGGCCTCCCCCCGAGTGCCCGGTCCCATTGCAATCAAAACCAACGTGATGATGATTGCGGATAATCTGAACCCCTGTGCCATACGATTTCCCTCATGCCGGGTGAACAACTCGTCTGTTCAACACCGGTGAGCAGGTATCATGCCGGGGGCGATTCTGATGGCACTGCCCCTTGCATGGCGATGTAACTTTTGTTAAAGTATCGGCTGCCGCACAGAATATCTTAAAAAAGGACCGAACGCAATGGGACTCACCACGCAAAAGCATTATCGCGCCCTCCTCTACGTCAATACGCTGGCGATTGTATTGATCGGCGCCGCCGTTGCCGGATGGGGGGTGTTTGCGCTGTTTCCGGCGCATCTCGGCGAAGGCTATCATTCGTCGCTGGCGATCGTGCAGGCGATCAGGAAAGTGCTGTTCTGGAGGGTGGCGGTTCTCTATGGTCTTATTCTGCTGCTCATGATTGTATCGATAGTGATACTTCATGTGCTCTATTCCCATCGCGTTGCCGGTCCGGCGTACCGTATCGGTCGTGAAGCGGCAAAAATCGCCCGGGGCGATCTGACCTGCAATATCATCTTGCGTCGTAAAGATAACCTTGCCGACCTGGGAGATATCCTGAATGACTTGGGATCCCGGTACCGGGCCCGCGTCATGGCTGTCCGGGATTCCCTTGCCGTCATCGAAGAACAAACACGGACGGCGCACGAGCTCATCCGCCGGGGCGCGGACGCGGTAGCGCTCGGGCAGGCGGCAGAGGAAATAACGAACAGCGTAAAGGACATCGAACGAGGCTTGGCGGGTTTGAAAACCTGATAAATGAGTTCCGTCCGCAATGGTCAGGAGGCTTTTCAAGCGATCATTGCTCCGAGGGGTCAACCATGAATTTTGGTAAGAGGAAACGATACTTTATTAGAAAAGATTTTCAGGCCCGTTTCATTCTACGATTCGTCGCCGCGGCGACGGCCTGGGGAGTGGGTACCGCCCTGCTCTTTGCCTACCTGGCGGGAAAAAAGCTGGACGATCTGCGCTATTCATCGCACATCGATATCTACACGACGGGTGATTTGCTGCTGCCCATTACGGTGGGGACGCAAGCAGCTTCGCTGCTGATATTTACCGGGCTCCTGGCCTATGTAGTCCATGCTCTCTGGCAAAGGCTTTTGAAACCGCTCTCCGCCCTGACACGGAGCATTGCAACGATTGCCGATGGCGATCTTGCGGGCAAAATCATTCTCAGAAAAAAAGATGAGTTTCAGTACTTGGCGGAAGATTTGGACAAGATGCGGAGGGGGCTTCGGGAAAAATTTGTCAGGCTCAAGGAACGGCAACAGGAATTATCCGCGGCGGCTCGTGAATTCAGCACGTCAATGATCGAGGGGAAACAATCGCCGGTGCATGCAGCGTCGCTTCAATACGCGGTAGAGCGGACGAGGGAAGCTCTCCATGTTTTTCATGGGGAAGCTGATGCTTCTTCCATCGCAGAAAACAGACTCCCGCCTCACGAAATAAGGCCCTGAGCGTGCGGCGGGGCGCTTTCACGAGAGCAATCCGGGGCTTATTTCCTTGACAGGAACTTCGCTTTTCCCTATATTCCCCGCACGGAACAGCAAGCACGAGTCATTTACAATCTCTAACGCTACCCATAAGGAGAACCATCGTATGAGAATCGTTATCGCTTTACTCCTCATTGTCAGCCTGTCCGGCTGCAAAGGCAATGCCCCCGCGGACAAAACCGCGGAGAAACAGCAGTCCTCATCCACATCCCCTGCCGGCGCTCCCCCGACCGCCCAACCCCCATCCGCTGCAACACCACATATCTCTGTCACCGGGACCGTCCTTGAAAGGATCGATGTCGATGGAGGCACCTACCTGCGCCTCAAAACGCCCCAGGGCGAGATCTGGGCCGCGGTGAACAAAACGGGCGTCAAGAAGGGGGCCGAGGTGACGGTCGTCAATGCAGTCCCCATGGATGGATTTGAGAGTAAGACACTGAAACGGAAGTTCGACCGTATTATCTTTGGCAGTCTTTCTGCCGGGGGCGGCCCGGAAGCAGGTCCTGCCCCGAAGCCTGCGGGGCAGGGGGCGCCCACTGACCAGAAGGGAATCATCGCAGCGCAACACGCATCCGTGGCCAATGCTCCGGTGGGCACGGGTGAAATCAAGGTGAATAAGGCCGAAGGCGCCGAGGGGAAAACCGTGGCTGAGATCATAGGCGCCCGGGCGTCGCTGAAGGACGCTTCCGTCGCCGTGCGCGGCAAGGTCGTCAAGTTCAGCCCGGGGATCATGGGAAAAAACTGGATACACCTTCGCGACGGCTCCGGCTCGCGCGCCAAGCAGGACGATGACATTACCGTGACGACCGCGGATATGGCAGCGGTCGGCGACGTTGTCCTGGTGCGGGGCGTCGTGCACGTTGACCGTGATTTCGGGGCGGGCTACCTCTATCCGGTGATTATCGAGGATGCGAAGGTCGCCAAGTAGTCCTCGGGATTCTTCGGGCCGAAAAGCACTAAGGGTTCGAGCCTGTTCGGGGACGCGACGTGCCTGAACAGGCTTTTTCTTGCCGCCATACGGGCTGCGATCCTCCGGAACATATTCCCCCTCCCTTTATTTTCTTCAGTTGACAAAGAACACCGGTATCACGTAATTTGAAATTGACCGCGAGCGCATTCCTCCCCGCGTGCGTGAAGAGCTTCAATCAACCATCCGAGAGGAAAGGAGGGGAAGGGAAATCTTGAAGAGGTCCCTGAAGGATTTTTCACTGTATTGCTGCACGGGGGTGTGAAGCAAAAAATCTTTTTGTAAGGAGGGGCGTCATGGCAGCGAAAAAAAAGGGGGCGAAGCAGAGGGATGTTACCCGCAGGGAGTTTATGGCGACGGTGGGCGCCACGGGAATTGCCGTTGGAATGGCATCGACGTTTGCGATCAGGCCGACGTGGGCCGAGCTGAAGCCGATAGTCTATGGCGCCGCTCTGCCCCTGGGTGATCCCACCGGTGTGGAGGCCAAGCAGGGCTTAACCCTCGCCGTGGAGGAGATCAACAAGGAGGGGGGAATCAGACTTCCCGACGGGAAACATTCAATAGAACTGGCGATATTGGACTCGCGGGACCTGGAACCCGGCGTCCCGACGAGCGAGGCGATTCAAACGACCGAAAGACTTATCTTGTCAAATAAAGCCGACTTCATCGTTGCCGGCCCGGAACGAACCGAAGCATGGCTTGCCTGTACCCAACTTTCCCAGAAGTACAAAAAGATCATGGTGGCTGACGCCGGCTGCTATTCTCCCGCAATCGGCGATACCATCGCCACCGATCCCGAGGGTAAATACAAATACTGCTGGAACGTAAACAATGACTCCCGAACCGATGTGATCCACGTCACGCCGATGTTTAAGAATTTCCAGCAGCAATTCGGCTGGAACAAATTCTCCGTTATGGTCCAGGATGTTTCCCATACGCGCGCGGCGGGCGAAGCGGTTTCCAACGTGCTCGAGAAACAAATGGGATGGCGGCACTTGGGACTTCAGCGTTACCCGACGGGGTCCGGCGATTTTTCCCTGGGTCTTCTCGAAGCGAAACAAAAAGGAGCCCAACTGCTCTATATCAGCATGGAGATGCCCCAGGTCGGCATTCTCCTGAGGCAGTGGGCCGAGCTCAAGGTGCCTGCGTTGCCCATGGGCTTGATAATCGCCGCGCAGAATGCCAAATTCTGGGAAGCGAGCCAGGGCGCCTGTGAATATGCCGTATTGAACCAAGCCTTTGCCGGGAACGGGCCCAGTAAAGTTCTCAACCCATGGACAGAAAGATACTATGTGAATTTTACCAAGAGATGGGGAATAGAACCGGGTCTCAACACCGGTCTCCCTTCCTACGTCGCTGCCTGGGCCGTTAAGGATGCCGTCGAACGCGCCGGTTCCACCAATTCCGATGCGGTTGCCGCAGCGCTGCAGAAAACGGATTTGGAGGCGCCCTATGGAAGGCTGAGGTTTGACCCCAAGAGGCATTCTGCTCTGGTAACGGATGATCCCAAGACAGGCATGGTGACCATGTGGTGCCAATGGCAGTCTCAAGAGGTGACGGTTATGGGTCGTAAGACGAGGAAGGTGTGCATTTGGCCGTCCGCCGCGGCTACCGGCAAGTTGATCGTTCCACCTTGGCTGAAGAAAGCCTGACCAAGAATAGTTAAAACAAATCCTGGTGATGCGTGGATATTGTGATCTATGGTTTCATAAACGCCGCTCAATTTACGCTCCTTGCTTTGGGGTTTTCCCTGATTTACGGCGTCAGCCGGGTAGCTAATTTTGCCCACGGGGCGGTCTATATCCTGACGGGATTTGTGGTGTGGACTTTCTTGAAGGCCGGACTGAATTATCCGCTCGCTGTCATCCTTTCCGTGGGGGCCGGCGCCCTTTTCGGAATCGGCATCTATCAAGGCATACTCATCCGGGTCAGGGGGGTAGCCGCTTCGGAGGTCATAGCCTCTTTTGCCGTCGGCATGGGCATCATAGAGCTTCTGAAAATGCTGGGATTCG
>CAZTLA010000121.1:0-9114 GCA_964614365.1 uncultured Syntrophales bacterium
AAAACAGGCGCCGCCGCCATTCCTCCCCACTTGTCCCGCTGCGGCTCATCGAGGATAACCAGGATCGCGATCTGCGGATCCTCGGCGGGGAAATAGCCCATGAAGGAGGTTCTTACCCGTTCGGACGAGTACACGTGTCTGGTAAAGTCGAATTTTTGCGATGTTCCCGTTTTTCCGGCCACGGCAATATTCACGATTTGGGCTTTTTTACCCGTACCGTCGCTGGCTCCGACCACGTCCGTAAGAATCGCCGTAATCCTTTTTGCCGTCGTCGGCGATATGACCCTCCTCACGACGGTGGGAGCGTTTACTTTTATGATTTGTCCCTTTTTGTCAACCAGACCGCGGACGACATAGGGCTTCATCAGAACGCCCTTGTTGGCGATTGCAGACAGTGCCGTTATCAACTGGATTGCGGTGACGGAAACCCCCTGACCGAAGGCGATGGTCGCGGCATCGACCCGTGTCCAGTTTTGCACCGGTCGCAAAAGCCCCGGGGATTCTCCCGGCAGATCTATTTCCGTTTTCGAGCCGAAGCCGAAATTCCTTATGTATCGGTAAAATTTTTCCTTGCCCAGTCTTTCCGCTATTTTTATGGAGCCGATGTTGCTGGAGTATTTAATGATATCGTGAAGAGAGAGTGTTCCGTGCTTCGCCCTGTTTGCCTCGTGGAACGTCCTGTCTGCGACGATATAACGCCCGTTCTCGCAATAGAACCGATCCGTCTCCTTGGCGATGCCTTCCTCGATGGCCCCCGCTGCCATAAAGGGTTTAAAGGTTGATCCGGGGTCGAAGCAATCGGTGACGGCCTTGTTCTTTCCCCCTTCGGCGCCGTAGGCGGTAAAGTTGTTGGGATCAAAGGCCATTTCGTTGGCGATGGCAAGTATCTCACCTGTCTTGGGATCCATGACAATGGCGAAGCCACCCCGTGCGCCCTTCGACCTGACGGCATCTTTCAAGTGGGACTCCACGAGAAACTGGATGCGGCTGTCAATGGTCAGAATAAGGTTTGCGTTTTCATCCTCCTGGGTGAGGGATGCCTTAGCGATCCGCGGGGAAATCCTCTTGCCTTTGGCGTCTCTCGTCCATACCAGTTTTTCCGGCGCGCCTTTCAGATCACGATCGTACCGCGCCTCCAGACCCTCAAGTCCGGATGAATCGGCGCCCACGAAACCGAGCAGATGTCCGGCCAACTCTCCGTTCGGGTAAAATCTCTTCGGTTCCTTCACCAGGAAAATTCCTTCCATATCGAGCGCTTCTATGCTGCCGGCCTGCTCGGGGGGGATCCTTCGGGCGAGCCAGCAGAAATTTTTGGAGCGGGAAAATTTTTGCAGGAGCTTCTCCGTGTCGGTGTTCAGGATCGGCGCCATTCTTGCCGCCGCTGCACGGGGATCGGCGATTTTCGAAGGATCGGCGCAGACGGAATCAACCATGATCGTGGCGGCGAGCTTTTCACCGTTCCGGTCGAAGATGATGCCTCGCTCCGGCTGGATCTGCAGCGTTTTTGTGTGCTGGGTCTGTGCGATGCTTTTCAGGGTTTTCCCGGAGAGAATCTGCAACTGCAGCGCCCGTGAGAGAAGAGCAATGAAGAGCACCAGAAAAAACACCAGCACGGTGACGATCCTGAATCTGAGCCATTTCTTCGATTCGCTGGGCATGATTTCTCCTCCTGCTCCTGGTGATCCCGAGATCAGCCTGATACGGGAATGTCACGGTCCGTCGTTTTTCCCCGCCTTGCTCCTGTATTTCCCTGTTCTCCTATTCCGTCGCGGCCGGATTATTTTACCAAAATAACCTGGTCCCGTTCCGGATAGGTCATTTGCAGTTTCTCCCGGGCGATGGTCTCGATACGCTGCGGTGATTTCAGCGTTGCATATTCCACTTTCAGCTTCCGCTGTTCTTCCATGATCTGTTCTTTCCTGCTCGTTTCGGCGGCAATCTGGTATTCCAACTCCGTCATGTGGATATGCGACCAGACATAGATCAGGGCCACGGCCATGAGCACAAACATAACGAAGAGGAATGAAGAGTAGTGTAAAGCGCTAAGCTCTTTTTCACCGTCCGGGGCATTCTGCTTGATGACTTCGGCGATAGACATGGCGTCAGGTCCGTTCTGCCGTTCTGAGCCTTGCGCTTCTCGCCCGCGGATTGGCGGCGATTTCATCGGCTCCGGGTCTTACCGGCTTTCTCGTTACCACCTTCAAGGTGGATTTGGTTTTGCAGACGCACAGGGGGAAACCGGGGGGGCAGGTGCAAGCCCCTTCCCGGGAAATGAACGCGTTTTTTACGATCCTGTCTTCCAGCGAATGAAAGGAGATGACGGACAACCGGCCTGACGCGCGGAGGACGTTTGTGCCGGCTTCTATTGCCCTCTCCAGACTGGAAAGCTCCCTGTTTACCGCTATTCTGATGGCCTGAAATGTTTTGGTGGCGGGATGTATCTTCCCGCGCCCGTATTTGCGGGGAAGGCTCCCGGCGACGAGGGCGGCAAGTTCGGCCGTTGTCCTGATGGGGGCCGTTCTTCTCTGCGCCGATATGGATCGGGCGATCCTGCGGGCCAGGTGCTCCTCGCCGTAATCCCGCATGATCTGTTCCAGTTCATGCTCGGACGCAGTGTTGACGAGATCGTAGGCCGAGAAACTCTGATGCGCGTCCATACGCATGTCGAGGGGTGCGTCCGTCTGAAAACTGAAGCCCCGCTCCGCCGTCTGCAACTGATGGGAAGAGACCCCCAGGTCAAGCAGGATACCATCGACCTCTTTCTTCCCTAATTGAGTTAGTATGGTATCCATATCCGCAAAGTTACCCTTGACCAGTATCTTCCTGTTGCCGAACGATTTTAAGCGTGCCTCGGATTCACGGATAGCTTCTTCGTCCACGTCAATCCCTATCAAGAGACCGTCCGGCGCGGTTTTCCGGAGAATCTCATCGGCGTGTCCGCCTCCGCCCACGGTCCCGTCCACGTAAATTCCACCCGGTTTCAGGTTCAAAAACGCAATCGCTTCTTTGAGCATGACCGGTTCGTGAAAGACAGACATGAGGGCTCTTATATTCCCAAATCAGCCATATACTTGCTGAAGCTGTCAAGATCGCTGCCCGTTTTCTGCATTTCCACTTCGAAGCGATCCTTGCTCCAGATCTCAATCACTTTTATCATGCCCGCCAGAACGAGATCTTTTTCCAGTTTTGCGTATTCTCTCAGATTGGGCGGCACGAGCACCCTCCCCTGGCTGTCCAGGGAACAGTCGACGGCGCCGGACATGAAGAAGCGCTGAAAAGCCCGCACTTCCTTTCTCAAAAGGGACTGGTGACTCACTTTTTCTTCAATGACCCGCCATTCATCGTAGGGGAAGACCATCAGATAGCCGTCCCAGTTGGTGATGACCAAGCGGTTATCGTATTTTTCCGCGAAAACTTCCCGCAGCTTGGACGGAAAGATAATCCGCCCCTTATCATCTATTGTATGATGATATTGTCCCCGGAAGACAGACATTTTGGAATATCCCTCCACAACAATCCACTTTGCTCCACCGGGGCACACTATAAAGAAGGGATATTGGGTTTGTCAAGCAAAAAATTACTCTTTTTTCTTATCAATTTGATATTTTAAGACGGCGGAGTTGTGGGCGGGAAGGTTGGAGGAAAATTGGTGGGTACCATCATTTTTTGAGACGAAGTACAGATAATTGACGGGAGTGGGGTTAAGGGCGGCGTTAAAAGAATCGATGCCGGGATTTGCTATAGGGCCGGGAGGCAGGCCCTTTATCCTGTAGGTATTGTAAGGGGTGCTGTTTTTGAGGTCATTTCTTGTTATTGTTCCCGCAAAGTTACTGATATGATAAACGGCGGTGGGATCGCTCTGCAGCTTCATCCCTTTTTTCAACCGGTTATGAAAAACGGCGGAGACAAGGCCCTTTTCCTCTTTGCTTCCCGATTCCCTGCCGATGATCGATGCCAGCGTTACAAACTCCGTCAGGGTGAGCCCCTGTTTTTCCGCTTGTTTTATCATTCCCGGGGTCACCATTTCCCAGAATCTGTTCACCATCATTTTCATAATTTCCGTCGTTCCCATGGAGCGGTCGAAAATATACGTATCGGGGTACAGATAGCCTTCGATGCTGGGGGCATCTATTTTTAGTGATGAAAGAAACTCCGGGTCGGAAGCGAGGGCAAAGAATTCTTTCTCCTTGACCAGCTTGAAGGAAATGAGACGGGCGGCGATGTCCTTTGCCGAAAAGTCTTCAGGGATGGTGATTTTATACTCCTTGATTTCACCCCTCACCAGTTTATCGAGAATTTTCCCGGGCGGCATGGCATTTTCCAGTTCGTATTCTCCCGCCCGGATGTGTTTTGCAGCCCGTTTCATGATGGCCAGACTATAGAAGAACGCCTTGTTCTGTACCATTCCCTCATGAGCAAGGATATCCACGATTTGAGAGAAACTCGCTCCCTTGGGAATGTTTACCGTAACGGTTCCGGGGCGGCTGCTGATAGGGCTTCGTGCATAGTTCGAGAAAAAAAGCAGGAGAAAAAGAACAGCGGCCATTACCGCAAGGAGAACGATCGCTTTGTTTATGGTACTCTTCCGCGTTTTCATATGTCCGTCTCAGGAATTGCTTTTTTTGTCGTGCCGTTTAACCACGCCCGAAAGACGGGGTTTACAGGATGCGCTCCCGGTTAAGGTAGTCTTGGAGTATCAGGCAGGCGGCGAGCCTGTCGATTACGTCTTTCCTCTTTTTCCGGCGCATGCCGGCCTCCATGAGTATGTCGTCTGCTTTCGCGGTGGTCAATGTTTCATCCCACTTGACCACGGGAAGGGCAAAAGAGGATTCAAGACGGGAGGCAAAACGGTTGACTTTCTCACACTGGATGCCCTCCGTGCCGTCAAGCCTGAGAGGATATCCGATGACGATTTTCTCCACGCCGTAGCTTCGTACCAGTGCGCCTATTGCATCCAAGTCCCGGCTGCGGTTCTTTCTGGTGATGGTTGTGAGTCCCTGGGCGGTGAAGCCGAGTTCGTCGCACACCGCAACGCCGATTCTTTTGCTGCCGTAATCGAGGCCAAGAATCCTCATACGTCGCGATACCCTCTGTTCAGAACTAAAGAGCCAACATATTTCAGCACTTGTTTTCAACTCTATAATTATTTTGTATCAAGCCTTCCAAAAACCCAGGGTCCCGGGACGGCAGGCGTTAAACCGGCGGGAGGATCGGCCCGGCTCAGACGTCGAGTGCGTGGCGGTCTAAGGTGAAGGTCGAGAAGGCGCCCTCGAATACCGGTTTCCCGTCCGCCTCGACGCGCACGGAGACGACGCGCTTTTTCCCCTTGCGTTCGATGATCTGCGCGGAGGCAACCATCTCCTGGTCTACCCGGACGGGCGCCGTGAAGCGAACGTCGGCCGAGCCGAGGACCACGTTGGGATCGTTGACCGCCACCATGGCGGCGTAGTCCGCAAGGCCGAACGCGAACCCGCCGTGGACAAGCCCACGGGCATCTGCCGCCATTTCGGGCGCCGCGCGCAGGCGTACCCGACTGGTTCCTTCTCCGATTCCCTCCACGATTCCTACCAGATGTTGATCGATCGAGAGGTGCGTTTTTTGCTCCATCGCGCGTTCCTTCTCCTTGGAGGATCCATCAAACTTTTTATGTATCTCTTTGATATGAAGTCGCCTTTCTACCGGGGAAGTGTAAGAAAAAGCGCAGCGTGTGTCAAGACAAAATGACGCCAGATAATAATGACACGAAACCATGTTTTTGTTGTGAAAAGGCTGACAGTTTGTTAAAGCAAAGCTGTTCAGGTTAATCTCTTCGGAGAACCTTGCGTCTCCTTTGCGAGGCGGGTGAAACGCCGGATACCCGGCATGTTTTAACGCTCGGTCATTCACATCGGGCGTTATCAGGATTGGTGAACATGAAACATATCGTACTCGGCACCGCCGGGCATGTGGATCACGGGAAAACGGCGCTTATCAGGGTTCTTACCGGCGTCGACACGGACCGGCTCAAGGAGGAGAAGGAGAGGGGCATTACCATTGAACTGGGGTTTGCCTCCCTGACCCTTGCGAGCGGCCGGACCATCGGCATTGTGGATGTGCCGGGGCATGAGCGGTTTATCAAAAACATGGTTGCCGGCGCTGCGGGGATAGACATGGTGGCCCTCGTCATCGCCGCGGATGAAGGAATCATGCCCCAGACGAGAGAGCACCTGCATATCTGCTCCCTGCTCGGGATCAAGAAGGGCGTTGTTGCCGTCACCAAGGCGGACCTGGTTGACGCGGAATGGCTGGAGCTCTTAAGCGATGACCTTCGTGGTTTTCTCGAGGGGACATTCCTGGCAAATGCGCCCGTCGTCGTGCTTTCGGCGCTGACCGGTTCCGGGCTTCCGGAATTCCTCGATGCGGTTGACCGGGTGGCGGGCGAGATTGGGGAAGAATCGGATGCGGACCTTTTCCGTCTGCCCGTGGACCGGATATTCACGATGAAGGGATTCGGATCGGTGGTAACGGGTACGCTCGCATCGGGCACGGTCAACGTGGGTGATGCCGTGGAGATCTTGCCCGGGCGACGGGAGGCGAAGATCAGGGGAATCCAGGTGCACAATGTATCCGTTACCAGGGCCGAGGCGGGCCAGAGGACGGCCATCAACCTGCAGGGCGTAGAAAAGGCGGTGTTGAGCAGGGGAGAGATCGTTGCCCATCCCGGAACTCTTGCCCCGTCCACCCGCATGGACGTGGTTTTCGAATACCTGCCTTCGGCGGGCAGGAAATTGAAGAACAGAACCCTGGTGAGGTTTCATACGGGGACGAGCGAGATCATCGCGAGGATCGTATTTCTGGAGCGCGACGAGATAGAACCCGGGGAACGCGTTTATGCCCAGTTGGTTTTCGAATCTCCCACCGTAACCATGGCGGGGGACCGGTTTGTCGTCAGGAGTTACTCTCCCGTAACGACCATCGGCGGCGGGGGCATACTGGATCCCCTTTCCGGCAAGCGCAAAAGGAGCGGGGGCGACGACGTGATCCGTGAATTCCGGCTGTTGCACGAAGGATCGCCCGGTGAGCGTGTGGAGGTCATGATCGGGCGCGCCGGCCACGAGGGGATCGGCATGGGGCTGTTGGCGGTAAAAACCGCGCTTTCCCGGGACAAACTGAAGCAGGAGCTCACGACAATGCTGTCGGAAGGACGGGCCGTCCTTCTGGAGGGCGATGAATTCCGGGTTGTCTCCGCTTCCGTTTACGGGGATCTCCGGGAGAGAATACTGGGGGAGGCGGCGAGTTACCATGAGAGATTTCCCCTGAAAGATGGTCTTCCCAAAGAAGAACTCCGGACCACCCTGGGCCGTTTTGTCAACCCCCGGCTCTTCACGGTCGTCCTGAGAGACCTGGAAAAAGCGGGCAAGATCGCGATGGACCGGGAAAAAGTAAGGATCGCGGGACATCGCGTCAACCTTGAGGGCGAACTGGAAACACTGCACGGGGAGATAAACGGTCTTTACCGTGCTGCCGGTCTTACGCCTCCTTCGATCCGGGAAGTCCTGGAGAAGTTTGCCGACCGGAAAAGCAAGGCGGTAAACGTGACGAACGTGATGCTCAAGGAAGGAGCACTGGTCAAGGTGAACGAGGAGATGTATTTCCACCGCGACGTCATCGACAAACTGCGGGAGGATTACCGGAAGCTTCTGCTAAAAGACGGAAAGGCTACACCCGCAACCTTCAAGGAATTGACCGGTCTTTCGCGAAAATTTATCATTCCCTTGATGGAGCATTTCGACATGACAAAGCTGACCATACGGGCAGGGGATCACCGTATCCTTCGGGAAACATGAACGATGATGTTTCTTGGGAATCTTCAAATTATCTTGACTTACAAAAACACCCTCACCTATACTGCACGAAACTGAAGGGAATTTTTGTCATTCCAACCATTCATCAATAAAGGAGGGGGCAATGAAAAAAGGAAACGTTACCTGGGCACTGGCTGCGGTTTTTATTATACTCCCTATTGCATTTTTCCCGGGCGTCCCGGCGGCGGCGGAAAAGCCTATCGTCGTCGGCGCGCCGCTTGCCACGGCCTTCCTGTACGGCTGGGATGCGGAACGCGGCATGAAGCTGGCCGTTGAGGAGATCAATGCGGCCGGCGGCGTCAATGTAGGCGGGAAAAAACGGCCCTTCAAGGTTGAGGTGATTGACACGCGCGATCTGGAGGCAAGCGTTCCGGTGAGCGAAGCGCTGCTCGGCGTAGAGAAGCTGATCCTCGAAAAGGAGGCCGATTTCATCATCGGCGGCCCCGTGCGTTCCGAGGCGGCGCTGGCGGCCATGGATCTGCTGAACAAATACAAAAAGGTCAGCATACTCACCACGGGTGTCCTCACCCCCGAATATAGCAAGAGGGTTGAAGAAAATTACGACAAATACAAATACTGCTTCCGGATAACGAGCCACGTGGGCGTCATGGCCGGTGAGTTCATCGCCATGATGGAAGACGTCAAGAAAGGCCACGGCTTTAACAAGGTGTACATTATGGTCCAGGACGTCGAGCATGCGCGGAAGGGCGGCGAGGCCATGAAAAAGATGCTTACCGACAAGGGCTGGGAAGTAGTGGACATGAAGATTTACCCCACCGGCGCCTCGGATTTTTCCGTCGGTCTGGCCGACGCGGGGAAAAAGGGCGCCAATGTCATCTTCCTGTGGATGGATATGCCGGAAAGTTCCATCCTGCTCAAGCAGTGGAGCACGATGAAACTGAGGGCGCTGCCCATGGGTTTTGTGAACGCCGCGGAACAGCCGGGCTTCTGGAAGGCCACGGAAGGCGCGGGTGAATTCCTTTTGGTCAACCTCGTAAACGGCGGCAATGCGCCTGCGAAGATAACCCCCTGGACGATGAAGTTCGCACAGGCGTACCAGAAACGATGGGGCATCGAACCAGAGGGCTACGGCACGTCATCGAGCTACATGGCCGTCTATGCCTTGAAGGACGCCATAGAACGCGCAAAGAGCGCCGATCCCGATCCGGTCATTACGGCGCTTGAGAACATCAACCTGATGGGCGTTTACGGCAAGATCAGCTTCAACAAAAAATCGCATCAGGTGATTCCCTCCCTTGACCCGGAGCAG
>CAZTLA010000122.1:0-4378 GCA_964614365.1 uncultured Syntrophales bacterium
GGCTTAAGATTTATGCCGATGCCGCTTGCGGCCAATGCTGTTCCCGAGACTTTCAGGAACCCTCGTCTGGTGATACGCATCACAACATCCTCCTTTCACTTGCAGTATAACATTCGTTTCCTTTGTGTTGCCCTTTTCGCGCTTAACGATATTTGCTATTTTTATCGGTCTTTTTTAAAAATACTGAAATGCCAATAGAAAATTTCTATAAATTACCGAAAAACATTTTATAATTTCTTATAATTCCCACTATGAAATCGCCTTAAATAGTGCAATCAATGTGCCACTGAGTAGATGCGTTCTTTGTGTACATACAATACGGTATTTATTATAATTTTTTGTTGTGGACGGGTGTGCGGAGCGCTGCAGGCTAATGAGAATGTATAGAAAATTTATACATAATCAGGGAGGGTGGGGACCAAAACAGGGCAAACAGATGGTTAACATTGATAATCAAGTGGAATATTGATTAGTTAAAATGTGTATAAAAAAATATACGCGGCCGGCATTATATTTCACCTGTCCTAACTCTTATCTCTGGTTGAACAATCCCCAGACGGCGAAGAGCACGAAACTCAATAATGCGAGCAGGATCAGCGTTTGCAGGGCGGGCCGACGGATATCGGGGCTGAAGTTTTTTTCTCCCGCGCCGAATATTGCCAGGGGATTCTTGCTGAGCATGGCAAGTTTGCCTGCTGCATGAACCGTCAGTGTCTCGACCTTGTTGAATGCAGCCTCCAATTCCTCCAGAAAAATTCGCTGCACCCATCCTGCCGGTCTTCGGTAAAACCAGTCCGCATCCAGGGTAATCCCGGTCTCCCCTGCGACTTCCTGACGAAACAGCCAAAAGGCGATAAAGGTGAAGAGCAGTATTTGCGCGGTTTCCACGAGGTGCGGCAGGGTATAGGGCGCAAAGCTTACCGGGTAAGGCAGGATAGCGTAGAGCAGCCCGGGCATGATCCCGTACAAAATGCAGAAAAAGGCCGCCGCCGCCATCGCCAGATGCATGTTCCGAGGCGGGGGAAGCGGGGACAGCCCTCGCTGCTCGCCGAACCAGGCGCCGTAAGGCAATTTTAAGCCCACGGAAAGAAAGGTCCCCACGGAGGCCAGCAGCATAAGGAGCATGGCGATGGTATGTTGCGCCTCCCCGGCCGCCGCGACCACCATGGATTTACTGATAAAGCCGTTGAAAAGGGGAAATCCGGAAATGGAAAAGGCCCCGATCATGTACAGCCATAGGACAAGCGGCTGTTGTTTCGCCAGACCTCCCAGTTGGGTAAGTTTGCTTTTGCCCGTGGTATGGAGCACGGCCCCGGCGCCCATGAAAAGGAGTGCCTTGTAGAGAATGTGGCTGTAGGCGTGGGCCGCCGCGCCGTTTACCGCCAGGTGCGTGCCGATGCCGGCGCCGGCCACCATGTACCCCACCTGGCTGATGATGTGATAAGCCAGGATCTCCCGGATATCGTCGGCAAGAACGGCAAACACCACGCCGTAAAGCGCCATCAGGACGCCCATCGCGATCAGGATCTCCCAGCCGGGGAACATCCTCAAGAGGACGTAAACGGCGGATTTGGTGGTCAGGGCGCTTAAAAAAACTGCGCCCGTTGCCGTCGCCCGGGGATAGGCGTCGGGGAGCCAGGCGTGCAGGGGAATGAAGGCGGCATTGAGGCCGACGCCCGCCAGAATGAGCCATGAAGAAAGTGAGCCGGGGGCGGTCAGTTGTTCAATCAGGATGTTCCCGGTCTCTCCCGTATGGAGCAGGATGCCCGCGAACAGGAGGCCGCCGCCGAACAGATGCACGATCAGATAGCGCATCCCCGCCTTTTCCGCTTCCCGCGTACCGCGGGCCCAGATCAGATAGGTGGAAGCGACGGCCATTAATTCCCAGAAGATGAAGAGGGTGAGGAAGTCGCCGGCGAAGGTCACCCCCAGCGCTCCGGCGGCATACAGCAGCGCCGCGGTCTGCTGCCCCCGTTCCTTGACGTGAAAGGCAAACAGACAGCCGATAAAGGTGATGAGCGAAAAAATTATCCCGAACATCCTGCTCAGTTGATCAATCGTGCAGGGCAGCAGTTGATAGTCCATCAGCCGGAAAGCGGAATGACTGCCCGGCGGCATCGCCCAGACAAGGCCGAGGGCGAGCAGGGGAAACACGAGGGAGAGCGCCGACCGGAAGCCGCGGGGCGCAAGAGGCAGCAGCAAGGCGCCCGCAAGCAGGATCAGGGCCGGAGGAATGTTCGTTTCAATCGGCATCGTAATAATCCTCCTTCTTGCGTAAAAGAACCTTCCCCAGGAATTTGGCAAAGAAAATAATTGCCAGGCAGCCGATAAAACCGAAGAGGGCAAAGAACGCGGGGATGCGGTTCCACCACGCATCGTGAGCGGCGTCATGGGACAGCCGGAAGCCGGCCAGGAGCGAAAGAACGGCCGCAACGGTCAGCAGCGCTCGAGACAATCCGTTCATGGGCCGATTCCTCCCAGGATGCTGCCGCTCACCAGGGCGGCAAGACGGTAGAAGCGGACAAAGAGATCGGGATTAAGTCCCCAAAGCAGGGATAACAGCGCCGTAATAACCAGGGGAACGACCATGGCGTACGGCGCTTCGCCCTGTTCCCAGGGGGCGGCGGGCTTCTTCAGAAAGGCACGGTAAATAATGGGCGCAAAATATCCCGCGTTCAAAAGGCCGCTTACGACGAGAATCGCCAGGGGCAGCGTTTCACCGGCCTGCAGAGAACCCAGGCCCAGTTGCCACTTGCTGATGAATCCATTGAGCGGCGGAATGCCCGCCAGGCCAACGGCCCCCACGGTGAACGCGCCCATGGTCCAGGGCATGACCCTGCCGATGCCGTCCAGTTCGCTGATTTTTTCTTTATGGTGTTTTACATAAATGGCCCCGGCGCAGAAAAAGAGCGTTATCTTCAGGGTGGCGTGGTTGGCGATATGCATCAATCCGCCGATCAGCGACGCCGGCGACAGCAGGGCCGCTCCCAGCACGATATAAGAGAGATGCCCGATGGTGGAATAGGCTAAGAGGTGCTTGAGATTATCCTGCCGGAAGGCAAGCAGGGAAGCGAGAATGATGGTTGCGCCCGCAAAGGTGGCCAAAAGCGTGTTTAATCCGAATTGACGCATCAGCTCCGGCCCGAAGACGAACCCGACCACGCGGATCACCCCGAAAACGCCGGATTTTACCACCGCCACCGCGTGCAGCAGGGCGCTGACGGGAGTGGGGGCGGCCATCGCGGCGGGAAGCCAACTCTGCAGAGGCATGATCGCCGCCTTGACCCCGACGCCTCCCAGAAAGAGCAAAAACAGGACCATCATGGCCGCAGGTGAAACGGAGGCGTTGCCGAACAGGCCGCTGGCGCGGAAGTCCAGGTTGCCGGTTATGCGGTAGGTCCAGGCAATGGCGGCGATCAGCAGCACTCCCGCCGTCAGGGTGTAGACGAGGTACTTCCGGCCGGCATGAATGGCGATTTTTGTTTCCTTATGGATGACCAGCGGGTAGGTGGCAATGGTCAGGATTTCATAAAAAATAACGAAGGTGAGCAGATTGGCGGCAAAGGCAATGCCGATGGTTGCGGAAAGACAGACGGCAAAGCAGGCAAAATAGCGGGTTTGTTTATGCTCCTTCAGTCCCCGCACATAACCGATGGAATACAGGGAGGTAAGAATCCATAGGCCGGAGGCGATCAGAGCAAAAAACACGCCCAGCGGGTCCGCTTTCAACGCCAGGGCTATGCCGGGCGATATCTCCCAGAGCGTGAACCCGGCGCTCTGTCCGGCCAGGGCGCCGGGCAGAAGAAGAAAAACGAGGGCAAATTTTATGATGCTTGCGGCGATCGTCCAGAATTCGCGCAGATCAGGGCGCCGTGCACTGAGGAGTATGAGCGGCGCCGCGCCCAGGGAGACCACCGTGGCATAAAACGGTATGGGAGAGATGTACAGTTCCGGAGCGGTCATGGCCTGGTATCCGTTACATTCCCAACGGGATAATCCGTTGGATAATTTCTTTCACAATCGTTGCGTTCCATAAACCGAGAAGCAGCAGGGAGAAGGAGAGGATAACTGCCGGCGCCATGAGGGAAAATTCCTCCTCGCCGGGCAGGAAGCCCTTCCCCCGCTTTTCATGGTGAGAGGACTCCTTCCCCTCTTGATGGTCCTGATGCGGCGCCAGATAAATCTTTTCCAGGATCCGGAAGAAATAGACGGCATTCAACAGACTGCTCGCGAGAATAACCGCGAGAAAAAGCCAGTTTCCCCGGTCAATGGCGGCCAATGCCAGGTACCACTTGCTGAAAAAACCTGCCGTCGGGGGAAGCCCGATCATGGAAAGGGCGGCCAGGGAAAGGGCGGCCATGCTCCAGGGCAGTTTTTT
>CAZTLA010000122.1:4388-9044 GCA_964614365.1 uncultured Syntrophales bacterium
TTTTCTGTAGGAAGCATCGAACCGGGAGATATCCGAATGACCGAAACGCTTCCTTATGTTCGCGGCAACGAGGAACAGCGTCCCTTTCATGAAGGCGTGATTCAGGATATGGAGGACGGCGCCGATGAAACCGAGGGGATTTGCCAATCCTATGCCCAGGCCGATATAGCCGATCTGGGCGATGCTGCTGTAGGCCAGCATTCTTTTCATCTCGTTCTGGGCGATTGCCATGACCGATCCATAGATGATGCCAATGGCTGCAAGCCAACTGATTAAGTCGGTAAGCGGCAGCGTGCGGCTTACATACTTGGCATCGAAAACAAAAAACAAGATGCGAATCACCACATAGGCGGCGACTTTCGTGCCGATGGGGGCGATAAGCGCCGATGTGGTTGAGGGGGCATAGGTGTAGGCATCGGGCAGCCAGCCGTGAAGGGGGAAAATGGCCATTTTTATTCCCATGCCGATGATCATCAGCGCCAGGGCGACCGTTACGGCAGGATTGCCGTAGACGTGCGGAAGGATGTTTTTTATGTCCGCCATGTTCAGGGAGCCGGTGATGATGTAGAGAAACCCCAGGCCCAGCAGATAAAAGGATGCTCCCACCGTTCCCATGATCAAATAGCGAAACGAGGCAACCGCGGCCTTCTTCTCGCCGATGCCGATCAGGCCGTAGCCGGCCAGGGAGAAAATTTCGAGAAAAACGTACAGGTTAAACAGGTCGCCGGTCAAGATCATGCCGTTTGCGCCGCAGAGAAGGAGAAGCGTGAGGGCATAGTACGGCGCCGCTTTGCCGGGAAGTTCCCGTTCCAGTATCCCCGATGAGTGCCAGAGAACGAAAAACGCCACCACGTTCACTACGAGCGTGACAAAGGCGGAGAGGGGGTCCAATACGTATTCAATGCCGAGCGGAGGGATCCAGCCGCCGAAATGATAGGGCAGCGGACCGTTCGTCCAGACGCGGGAAAGATTGTAAAAAGAAATGACCAGGGCAAACAGGGAAGCCGCCATAGCCGCGGGATAGGCTATCCGGTGGTTTTTGAGCGCCAAAACCGGGATGGAAATTGCGGCTGCCAGCAGGAGCAGCGGGATAAGTGCGGGCGAATTATTAATAATCACGATGAGTTCATCCGTTCCATGAGCACCGATTCATCCAGTGCGCCGTAGTGCCGGTAGATGGCAATGACCAGAGCGAACGCCACGCCGCTTGTCGCCACCCCGACCACGATTGCCGTAAGCATCAGGCAGTGCTGCAGCGGGCTGATGTACTTCGCGGCATCCAGGATGCCGATGGCCGGATCCAGCACGGGAACCGTTGCTCCCCATTTTACGGCGCTGGCTACGTAAAACATGATGATGGCTACCTGGAAAATGGTCATGCCGATCAATTTCTTGACCAGGTTTTTTTTGAAGATCATTCCGTAAAGGCCGATCAGAAGAAGAAGGGTGATTGCCCAATATGCATAATGGCCCAGGAGAAAATCAATCATGAGGGTATCCTTCCAGCAGATCGTCGTAAATGGCAACCAGGATCGCCATGACGGCCAGGCCGACGCCGATTTCCACCAGGAGGATGCCGAAGGAGCGAAGCTCCGCGTCCGTGAAACCGGCAAAAGGGAGAAACCGGTAGTTGAGGAACTCGCCCCCGGAAAGCATGGCCGCAAATCCGGTGCCGAAGTAAATAAGCACGCCGATTGAACCCAGGGGCGTTCCCAGGATTTTCTTGAATTGAAGCTGGGCAATCTCGCTGCCGGCGGCAAGCCGGATCAGCAACACCGCGGCTGCGAGCAAGGTCCCCCCCTGGAAGCCCCCGCCGGGGCTGTAATGTCCGTGAAAAATTACATAAAGGGCAAAGAGCATGATGAACGGGGTGATTACGCGGCTCACCAGCAATATGATGGGGTTATTATGATGTCTGCGCATCGGTGCCGACCTTCCTCGCTTTTCTTGCCCTCACGTGTTTTCTCTCTTCTTTCGCAGGATAAGGTAACAAATAAGCCCGGCCGTCAGGATCACGGTCTCTTCGCCCAGGGTGTCGTAACCCCGGTAGTCCGCCAGAATGACCGTGACCATATTCGGCGTTTTTGCATCCTTGTAGGCGTTTTTGATGTAGTATGCCGAAGCCCCCGGAGACTCGGCCAAACTCTTGTCCCGGTGCATGGGTGCATTGGCGTCACCGCGATTGGGCAATCCTGTTGAAGCATAGATAAGCAAAGCCCCGAAAACGATCAGCAGGAGATAGTTGAGAATCTTCAATCGCAGCTCCTCCTTGAGGTTTGAAAAATCAAAATCACGAAAAAGATCCCCGTTATTCCCCCGCCGACCACTGCTTCGGTGAAGCCGACGTCAATGGCGCCCATAACGACATAAATCAGGGCGGAAATGAAACTGAAGGCGCTCAGGGTAACGACTGCCGTAAGAAGGTCTTTGACGTACAGGGAAATCAGGGCGGTGGTTATTAAGAAAACGAAAAGGGCTGCTTCTATTTCTCCGTACATTGTGTGTCCTCCTTGGTCGCCTGTTTCTTAAACCAGGGCTTCAACCCGCAATGTAATGCCGCATTGGCAAGGGCATGGGTACCCGTGGGGTTCGTGAGAAAAACGAAGATGAGGACAAAAACCAGCTTGGCGCTGGTGAGGCTGAATCCCTCAATCAATATCAGCCCGAAAAGTACGAGCATGATGCCCAGCGTGTCGCTTTTTCCCGTGGCGTGGTTCCGGCAATAGAAATCCGGAAGCCGGATTAAGCCGATACTGCCGACGAGCAGGAAAAAAGCTCCGCTGATAAGGACTGTTATGCCTATAATCGTTGCAATCATTCTTTCGCGTCCGGCGTTCCTAAAAATTTTGCTATGGCGATGATGCCGATAAAATTGAGAACGGCATAGGCCAGGGTAATATCGACAAACATGTCAAGTCTGTTGTACGTAAGACCGATGGTGAGAATGAGCACCATGGTTTTGGTGCCGATTGCCCCGGCGCCGAGCATCCGGTCAAAGATCGTGGGTCCCTTGACAACCCGATACAGGGGAATGAAGATGATGACGGTCAACACCAGAGAATAATAAAGAAAGAACCGGTTCATCATAGCCCGTCGGCGGTCTTAAGGACTTTCACGTCTCTGATAACCTGCCCCGGCCTCCTCTCGTAGAGTTTGGCAACCTCGCCCGGCAGGGTCCCGTCAATAATGCCGGTGGAAGAAGCGTCCATCAGGGCATGAACCAGAAACTCATCCTTCTCGATTTCCAGGGTGATTGTCCCCGGCGTCAGGGTAATGGAATTCCCCAGGATCACTTTCGCGCTCGTATTGCCGAGCCTGGTCTTAAAACGGAGCAACGACGGATCAATAGGACATCGAGGGTGTAAAACGGCGCAGGCCACTTGCAGGCTGGCAATAACGATCTGCCAGAGCAGCCAGGGGACATAGTAAAAGAGCATCGGGATGCTCAGTTTCAGAGTGGCCGAGTATTCTTCCCGGGAAAGAAGGCGCTTTCTTAAGGGGTAATTAATAAGCACCACGAGCAATACCGAGAAAACACCATAGGAGATATGCAGCAGGTCGTAATAACCGCTCAAAAGCAGCCAGAAGACCATCAACAGGAATGCTTGGATCATTGTGCTTCGTAAAAAGGCGCGTTTCATTTTTACGAACTCTTGGGAAAATCATGCGATACTCTGGGCATGATGGGGAACCGGGAAGACCGCTGTTTTATAGTGTAAGTTCTTCCGCTTTGCAATTGTTTTTTCGCGAACCAGGCAGCGAGCGCATTCCCCGCAGTTTCCTGAGGGGCGCTTATTAATCATGACTTGGGTAACATTTCATGTGAGGCAATTCGGGGGATAAAAGATTTGTTGCTATTTGCAGCAGGATGAGTATATCCTCACGAATTAGACAAAAACGCCAATCAGAAAACAAGGAGTAGTAATATGAGCCAGGAAAAAAAGACCGCCAGATTCGAGGGAGCAACAAAATATGTCCTTGATGACGAACTGGCGAAGATTATTAACGTATCGATGGCAATCGAGATGCCGCTGCTGCTCAAGGGCGAACCGGGCACAGGCAAGACCATGCTGGCCCACGCCATAGCCGAGACCCTCAACATGCCCCTTATCATCCTGAACGTGAAATCCAGCATGAAACTGCTGGACGCCTTGTACCAGTACGATACGCTGACCCGCTTGAACGACAGTCGGTTCGGTGATTCCAAGCGCGAGGTAAGCAACATCGAGGAATACATCCGGATGGGGAAAATCGGGCAGGCCTTTGTCTCGGACATACGCACCGTTCTTCTTATCGACGAGATCGATAAGGCGGATACGGATTTCCAGGACGATATGCTGGACGTTCTGGATCAGATGCAGTTCGATATCATCGAGATCGACAAGACGATCACGGCAAAGAACCGGCCGGTTATCGTCATTACGTCCAACGCCAAGAAGGATCTGTCCGATCCCTTCCTGGGCAGGTGCAATTTCCACCACATCGCCTTTCCGGACCAGGAGATGATGCGACAGATTCTGGGTGTCCATTTCCCCGACCTGGGCGATGATCTGGCGGAGGCCTGCATAACGACTTTCTACTCGTTGCGCGAACTCCGGGGCATTGAGAAGAAACCGGCAACCCGCGAACTTATCAACTGGATACGGGCGCTGCGGG
>CAZTLA010000123.1:0-9010 GCA_964614365.1 uncultured Syntrophales bacterium
AAACCGGACAGATTGTGTGCTACAATACCGGACATATCATTTGCTCCTGACATTGATGAGATGTCACGCTTGACATTATGTCACATATGGCATATGATGGTTGGTGATGAGTCCTAACGATAAACCATTGGTATGGTTGCATGGTGAGGTGCAAACACCCCCGTTTTCAAAGGCGGCGCGCCTGGAAGCAGGTTATTTGCTTCGTGCTTTGCAACGTGGGGAGAAATTATCGTTGCCGCAGTCTCGCCCAATGCCTTCAATTGGGGCGCGCTGTCACGAATTACGGATAATAGACGGAAATTTGAATTGGAGAATCGTGTATCTGATTGAACCGGATGCGATCGTAATATTAGCTGTATTTGAAAAGAAAACAAATAGTACGCCGAAACAAGTTATCCATATATGCAAAAAACGAAAACAGGATTACGAGTCGTAAGCAGGAGGGTAAGGTCATGATGAATAAAACCAAGAGGAATATGCTGGAGAAAAAGGGCTGGAAAGTTGGTACAACAACCGAATTTTTGGGGTTGTCGTCGGAAGAGGCCAGATATATCGAATTGAAGCTGGCGCTGAGTGAGCATTTGAAGAAACGGCGAATGAAGCAAAAGATTACGCAGGAGCAGTTGGCAAAGATGATGAGTTCAAGCCAGTCGCGTGTTGCAAAAATGGAAGCAGGCGACCCGACCGTTTCATTGGATTTGTTGGTAAGATCGCTCTTGACTTTGGGAGCTACGGAAAAAGATTTGGCAAAAGCCATAGCAGCAGCAAATTAAAGGCCGCCCAACCGGTTGAAGCTGACAGGGTAAGAGGGTCTTGAAATAATACATGCAAGCCTAAACCAGGAAAAGTGATTTCACAAAAGTGATTTCTCTTGACAGCCGTAATTATTTTCCTTAGGCTTTTCAACAATAAGCAAGGGATTTCCATTTGAGGGAGAGATTATGAGAGCCGTAAAACGTAAAATAACAGATATGACGGTGGATGAGCTTAAGAACGTCATCCATGAAGCGATCTCCGAAGATATGGAGGTATGGCGGGAAACCTTTGAGATCATGGCGGATGGGAAGCTGATGGGTCAGATCCGGCAGGCGGACAGGGACAGGGCAACAGGCAGAAAAGGCGCTTTCGTTTCCTGGGATGATCTGAAAAATGCATAAGATCATTCTTCATCGGAACGCCGTCAAATTCTACCGGAAGGCCGATGCCGCCTTGAAGGAAAGAGTTGCTGACGCCATTGATGTCATTGCCGGGAATCCCCGCCTGGACGGGCATATCAAGAAGTTGAAAGGGGACCTCAAGCACATGTATCGTTTCCGCATGGGCGATCTGCGCATCCTTTACGAGATCGACGATGTGCAAGAGATTGTGTGGATCAAGACCATCGAATGGAGAGGATCGGCATACAAATAAAGGTTCGTTTCATGCCGAGCATTAGGTGAAACCGATAAAGTGTTTGAAACCAAATCAGATTGTGGTGCAATCCGCAGTTCTCTTCTGCCCACCAAACTGAGGCTGGCTCAATCTTGAAGATGGGACCAAAACATTAATACCGGTTCAGGCTGCAAACCTGAACCAGCAGGACGGCATTGAATACATAAAGATTGCCACGCTCCCTCCGGTTGCTCGCAATGACAAATAGGGAGTAGAATTAAGAGGACTTCCCAGATTAATTAATACGGGATGTCCTTACATTCCTGCCCGTCTGCGGTTCTTTGCCGGTATTGCAAAACGCGGGATGCAGCTTCAATCGACGCGATACAGGTTGCATATCGCATGCTTCTCTTTATAGCTTTATAGGGGGAACAGGCAATGGAGGACGACAGACTGGTGCAGCAATATCGCTCCTTTCTCAAGGACACCGTCTGAAAAACTATCAACTTCTCGAAAACCGATCAGAATCTCGGCATCAACCCGCCGCCGATCGAAAAGCCATTTCCCGCGGATGCGGAAAGAGTGGCATTACCGCGTAATGGTTCATGGACGGGGATAGGACAGATCAACGCAACTGGACTCCGGCATGTACCGCTATCTGCCCCGGGAACATCAACTCCTGTTTGAATTTACCGATGATCGGCCGCCGGAACGACTGGTTGACGCAGTATACAGACAGCCTTATCCCGGCGAGGCGTCCGTTACTTTTTTCTGGACGGCCATACCGTATGGAATGGAATGGCGATACGGCCTGGCGGCGCATAAAGTGATCGCCATGGAAGCCGGCCACGTCGCCCAGAATCTTTAACTCGTATAGATGATACAGAACTCCATCGGAAAATGGTGCATCCGCTTCGGCCCCGTATCGGTAATCAGGATCGTCTCGCCGAAGATCGAGCCCGTCTGACCGTCCTTCCACCGGGGGTTGACGAGGTCGATGTTGAACGCGAAGATCATGCCCGGACGCAGGGTGTCGTCGATCGACTGAAGCGCCGCGTCGTCAGCCCCCGGCTCCGCATGGGTGCGGTACCGAGGGTATTCCTGCGAGCTTAGCCCGTGGCCATGAATCCCCGCCTCGCAGATCTCGAGCCCCAGGCCCTGAATTGTCTCCTTGACCGTGCGCATCGCGGCGGTGATCTTCGCGCCCGGCTGGAAGAGTTCCACGCCTTTCGCATAAGCCTTCAGGCAGCCGTCATAGATGTCCAGGTACTCCCGTGCGGGCTCACCCACCGAGAACGTTCGCTCCACGTGCGTGAAATAACCGCCGTACTTCGGGTGCATCTCGCAGATAATGATGTCGCCCTTCTCCAGCGGCCGTATGGTCGGGAGGCGGAAGGGATGGGGCAGGGGGTTGGCGTCCGCGGCCCAGAGAAAGAGCGTGGGCTCTTCCCCGCCGTTGGCGAGCATCGCTTTCATCATCTCCCCGTAGACCTCGCATTCCCGCACGCCCGGCCGGGCCGTCCGGCTGCACGCCTCAAGCATCAAATCGCCCAGCCGGGCAGCCTGCTCGAGGAAGCCGATCTCTTCCGGACTCTTGATTGCCCGCATCTTCTCCAGCGTGTCGTTGATAGGGAAGAAGTTCGCCTTCGGCAGGAGGTCTCGCAGCCTGCTGTAGGTGCTGTAGGGAAACCAGCCGTCCGGGTCGAGCGCGGAGGCGAGACCGTCCACCCCGATATTGCCCTCGTCCAGACCAAGCTCGATGAACCGTCGCACGACCGTCTGCGCCCAGGAACCCTTCTTCGGGCGGATGTCGCTCACCCAGTCCTGCGCCCGCTTCCAGTACTCCACGAACGTGGGCATCAGGATGAAGCAGGTAGGCTCGCCCTCAAGCGGGAAGACGACGAAATTGAACGCGGCGTTGCCGCCTATGTGGCTGACGAACCTCGCGTTTGCCAGCGTATAGTCCCATTTGCAGGGATAGCCGCAGAGCAGCAGGCAATCGAGTCCTTCCTGCCGCATCGTCTCCCTGATTTCCTTCCAGCGACGGTCGCGTTCCTCGAGGGAGAACCTCGGGAGCTCGAGTCTCTGTCTCATGACTTACCCCTTCGATGTGATCTGTCGCAATATGCCGATGTAGTCCTCGACCGCCTCGCCGATCGAAAAGCGGGGCTCGAAGCCCAGGTCCGCCCGCGCCCGTGAGATGTCGTAGAGACAATTGTAGTTCGGCTGTTCCTCGGAGATGCCGGGCCCGACCTCGATGTCAGCGGCGGGCAGCACGCGCCTTACCTCACAGGCGAAGTCCTTCAGCGTTGCCAGCGTTCCACTCCCGATATTATAGACGGTGTGGTTGAGCGCGGGAGCCGTGCAGGCGAGATAGACGCCGAGGGCCGCGTCCCTGTTGTAGAGGTAATCAGTCCGCTGATCCCCGCCCTTTTCGATGCGCACCGGCCTGCCCGCAAAGGCCCCTTCCACCAGCATGCTCAGCGCGGCCTTGTCGCCGTGGCGTACGGTCTTGCCGGGCCCGAACGTACCGCTGAAGCGGATGGCGGCGAACTCGATGCCGTAGGTTTTCCGGTAGAACTGTCCCAGGTGCTCGCCCATCAGCTTTTCCGAATCATAGATCCGGGAGGGGTTTTTCGGGTAGTCCTCCGTCAGCGCCTTGAAGCCCGGGTGACCGTATTCCCCGCCGATGTGGCCATAGACCCCTTTGGCGCTCGTGTAGACCACCCGCTGCACGTTCATCAGACGGGCCGCCTCCAGCACATTGAGCGTTCCGATCACGTTCACGTGGACGCTGTGGGGAGGGTTCTGATGGGACAGGGCGCCGATGAGCGCCGCCATGTGGATGATGTGCGTGACGCCGTGCGTCTGGATGATCGAGATCAGTCTCGGCATGTCGAGCACGTCGCCCAGTTCGATGTCCACCTTTTCTTCGATCGCCCCGATCAGGTTCCGGTCCACGTGCCGGGCCATCAGCACGGGCCTCAATCCCGCTTGGACAAGCTGCTCGCTCACCATCGAACCGATGACCCCCATCCCTCCCGTCACGAGTACTTTCATGATAACTCCGTCTCTCTCTTCATGCGGCTCTTGAAATTGTTACTCAGCCGAACCGGCCCGTTTTGCACCGCACACGGAGCCTGCTCGTTTCGGCTTGCCGTCCACCAGGATGAAGGCAAGACGCGCGAGTGCGTCGCTCCGGTTTACCCACGCATGGTTGGCGCCCCGCTGGATCAGAACATCGCCCGCCTTCAGGTGGACAGTCGAATCGTCCATGTCCATATCGATTTCGCCAAGCAGGCAAATCACATAATCAATCGTGTCCGTGCGGTGCATGTGCGCCTCGTTGCCGGGCTGGAAATCAATGATGCAGAACCGGGTGCCGCCCGTCGGTGGTGCGGTGCCGACGATGCGCGTACCGGCATCCACATCAATAGTGAAGTCGGCAGGCGTTTCGTCGGTTACCCACATAAGGGTAGAAGCCGTCATCCCCGGTCCGGGAAATGTTTGGTTCTTAACCGGACCGTCAAGCCAAACGACTGCTTTGCCGTTGCCGTCGTGTCCTGTGACGATCCGTTTTATGGGGGGTGATTTGCCGTCAGGATGAGCCATTGCATCCTCCTTTTCTTTGTCCTCTCTGGGGGCAGAGCCTATAATATTTGGATGCAAGTGTAAATCTAAATCCACCGCTAATATCGCATGATGGCAATGATTAACGCTATTGCCGGGCAAGCCCGCGCCCCCCGGTCAGTATTTTATTGACACGCAAGGACGCTCATCGTAAACTCCTGCCGCGCAAAGGCACGTTCTTGGCACATATACTTGTATTTCCTGAGAGGAGGATTGCAACGATGGTAATGCTGAATACGGACATGAAGGTCGCCGAGACCCCCACCGAGGGCCTCGAAGATTACTCCAT
Organism: uncultured Syntrophales bacterium; assembly: GCA_964614365.1. Lineage (GTDB taxonomy): Bacteria > Desulfobacterota > Syntrophia > Syntrophales > JACQWR01 > JACQWR01. Next base: position 5,291 of record CAZTLA010000123.1, read on the forward strand.
AGGCGACGCTTACAAGACGTGGCTGAAGAAGGAAGCCGTCAAAGTCTACGAAAACTTCTATTTTCCCAGCCTGTCCAAGATCGAACTGGGCCCCTGGGAGCGTAAGGGAGGCGAGGGCGCAGTCATCCATATTCCCAACAACCTCCTGTTCAACGATTGTCACGTCGTGGAGATCAGGCCCGGCGGCAAGTCACAACCGGAGCATCACCTGTACGAGTCGACCATTTACGTGGTCTCCGGTCAGGGTGCGACGACGGTCTGGAACGATGAGAAGGAAAAGCAGAGTTTCGAGTGGGGCGCCGGAAGCCTCTTTTCCATTCCGCTCAACGTGTGGTACCAGAACTACAACGGCAGCGGCGCCGAGCCTGCCCGCTACATCGCGGTGACCAATGCGCCCCCCATGATGCGGCTCTTCCAGGACAACGGTTTCATATTCAACAGCGATTTTAAATTCCGCTCCCGCTTTTCGGGCGAAAAGGACTTCTTCAACGGAAGCGGCAAGCTCTTCAAGCGGCGGGTGTGGGAATGCAACCTGATCGCCAACCTGCCGGACATGCCGCTGTACGGGTGGAAAGAGCGCGGCGCCGGCGGCATCAACGCCATGCTGGAGATGGCCGGCATGAACATGAAGCACCATGTCTCCGAGTTCCCCGTCGGCACCTACAAGAAGGGCCATCGCCATGGACCGGGCGCGCATCTGGTGCTCGCCAGCGGCGACGCGGGCTACTCCCTGATCTGGACCAAGCAGGACCGCTCCGACATGATCAAGTGCGACTGGAAGAAGGGGTCCATGGTTATCGTTCCCAGCGACAACACGTTTCACCAGCACTTCAATACCGGCACCACTCGTGCCCGCTATCTGGCCCTTAAGACGGGGGATATGGGCCTTTACCCCCCCAGGGCAGGGGGCAAGGTCGATGGGCCCGATAAGAGCCTGAAGGAGGGCGGCTGGCAGGTCGAGTACGAGGACGAAGATCACGAGATCCACGAGATATTTGAAAAGGAACTCGCGGCCCATGGCGCAAAATGCAGGATGAAGGCGTTCATCCCCTGGTGCACCGGCGAGATCGGCCCGATGAGCGAGCGGGACGCATAAGGAGCACCGCTGAAGGAGTCTGTACGCCGCAAATCTATTTGTTGTTCAGGCCGGGTGATCGCCATGCAGGACATCAGCAGAAGAGTACAAGTGCATATCCCTTTTCATCGTTTGCGCGGCGATCATCTGGACAGGATTGTCAAAGACGGGATCAACCCGGAGATCAGTTTCACCCAGTCCGTCCTTGATAACGGTTCGAAGGATGATTTCCGCCGCGTCGCCGATGTTCTCCGGGACGCGGGATTGACGATCACCTTCCATGCCCCCTTTATGGATCTGCGGCCCGGCGCCGTAGATCCGAAGATCAGGCAGGTTACCATGGAGCGCCTGCAACAGGTTTTTGACCTCGTTCCCTTCTTCCATCCCCGGTCCATTGTCTGCCACCCGTCTTTTGACGAGCGGTACTATGTTTCCGCCGATCGGGCATGGCTCGAAAACAGCATTGCTACCTGGGGGCCGTTTCTATCCCTGGCGGAGAAGCTGGATACCCGTATCGCCTTTGAAAATGTCTACGAAACGGGCCCAGGGCAGTTGAAGATGCTTCTCGATGCGTTTCCCTCTCCCCACGCCTGTGTCTGTTTCGACGTGGGACATTTCAACGTATTCGCCCGCACGCCGCTTCCGGATTGGCTGGAAACGCTGGGCGCGCGCCTGGGGCAGCTTCACCTGCACGATAACCACGGCGCCTTGGACGAGCATCTGCCCGTAGGCGAGGGGAATTTTCCCTTCGGCGATTTGTTCCGATTCATCCACAGTCGGGAGATGCATCCGATCATCACGCTGGAGGCCCACTCGGAGGAAAATCTGCGCCGGACGATGGAAAATGTCAGCGCCATGGGCTTGCTGGAAGGGAAGGGCGATGCGGGAGCCGCGGCGTTGGGCAGACAAAGGCGCGCGCCATAAACGGGCCATACACGGGAGTGCCGGATTTGGGGAAATATATAGCCAAGAGACTGCTGTTCATGGCGCCGCTCATGATCGGCATTACCATGATCTGTTTCGCGGTGATGCATCTTGCGCCGGGTTCGCCAACGGACATGCAGACCCAGATGAATCCCAAGTCGTCCGCCGAGATGAAGGCGCGTCTGAGGGCCATGTATGAACTGGACAAGCCGATCCACGTCCAGTACCTGTCCTGGGTGCGCAGGCTTGCCGTTCTGGATCTCGGCATCTCCTTTTCCCCGGATCGCCGGCCGGTGGCGGACAAGATTCTCGAACGAATACCCATCACCATCGCCTTGAATATCCTCTCCCTGGCGCTGATCATGGCGATTGCCATCCCCTTGGGCGTCCTTGCGGCGGTGCATAAGGATTCCCTCTTCGACCGGCTGACCGGTGTTTTCGTTTTCATCGGATTTGCCGTGCCCACCTTCTGGCTGGCCCTGCTTCTCATGATCTTTTTCGGGGTGCAGTTGGGTTGGCTGCCCATCTCCGGCATCCGATCCCTGAATTACGAATACCTGACCCCCTGGGCGGCCTTCGTGGATCTTCTGAAGCATCTGATCATGCCGGTCCTGCTGTCCGCGTTCGGCGGCCTGGCGGGGCTCTCCCGGTACATGCGGGCCAACATGCTTGAGGTGATCCGGCAGGATTACATCCTGACGGCGCGGGCGAAGGGATTGAGCGAGCGGGTCGTCATCTACAAGCACGCCCTGAGGAACGCGCTCTTGCCCGTGATCACCATCCTCGGCCTTTCCGTGCCCGGCCTCATCGGCGGCAGTGTCATCTTCGAGACCATCTATGCCATCCCCGGCATGGGGCAGCTTTTCTATATGGCCGTGATGGCGCGGGACTACCCGGTAATCATGGGAATACTGTTTTTAGGCGCCGTACTGACGCTTCTGGGGAACCTGATTGCGGACGTTTCCTATGCCTTGGCAGATCCGCGGATCCGAGTATCATGATGCAGGCTGCTGAAAAACGGCCATCTGCGGCGTTTCCCTCATCCTTCGCCATTCGACGTACGGAACAGTACGCCTTATGGCGAAGCATTTCGGGGGCCTTGCATCTGGCCATCCCGTATCAAGTACGGGACAAGCTTTTGAGCAGCCTGTAAAGAAAATTCTTGCTGGTTCAGGCAGATATTAATGTTGGTTCAATCTGCAAGATTGAACCGCCCCAGGTTTATTTAATGGGCGGTGTTGACGAATGATGAAGATGGCGGAAGACGGTTTCTGGATGCGGTTTCTCGAAAACAGGATGGCGGTGGCGGGCAGCGTCGTCGTTCTCCTACTGTTCATCGTTTCCCTCCTGGCGCCGTGGCTTGCGCCCTACGATCCCAGCGCGATCGATCTGAAGATCGTACTGGCGCCGCCTTCGGCGGAACACCTCTTCGGCACCGACCAACTCGGGCGCGACGTTTTGAGCCGCATGATCTGGGGCGCCCGGATATCGCTCAAGGTGGGGTTCGTGGCCACGGGCATCGCGCTCCTTATCGGAACTGCGCTCGGGGCCGTGTCCGGATATTACGGGCGGTGGGTCGATGCCGGCATCATGAGATTCGTGGACATTATGCTCTGTTTCCCCACGTTCTTCCTTATCCTCGCGGTAATCGCCTTCCTAGAGCCGTCCATCTGGAACATCATGGCGATCATCGGGCTCACGGGCTGGATGGGCATCACCCG
>CAZTLA010000124.1:0-8787 GCA_964614365.1 uncultured Syntrophales bacterium
GCAGACATCTGTCTGAAATAGCTGAACTATTTTTTAGCAACTGGAGAAGATGAGCCTGAATAATAATCTCATCCCGATGGTGGAGTCCTTGAGAAACTCCTTCCGTTTCTTGCCCCCCACCATCACCTCCTGCGTTATCCGGGAATCGATGCGCAGGCCTATGGCATCGAGTTTCGGTACGGCGCCGGCGAGATTGTTGAACCAGTAGCGGTTATCGCTTTCAGCACCGGCAGGGGTGTAGATCCTCGCCCGGGGCAGATTCTTGGCAACGCCCAGCGCCAGTTCCCGGAATGCTTCCTCGACGGCATCGATGCAGGGACCCATGGTAAGGATCTTCTTTATATCGTCGTTTTTCAGAATCGGAGTTGCGCCTTTCCGTGTCTTCATGTTCTTATCCATGGAATGATTGCTTTCTCATTTCGTCTTCATGTGAAGCTCCCGGCCCGCAGGGCGAGGTTAACGGGATGCTCCCCGGACATGCTTCAATCCCGGATATTCTGGAGAAACCAATCGGTTGGAATCTCTCGTCCCTTGCCTTTTTTCCTTGCGATCTCATATACACACCCGCCGACGGCAGAAAACTGCAAGCCCTGGTTGCCGACATTGCGGTAAAAGGTGATCTGGTCGCGGCCGGTGCGTCCTTTGCATTTGCCGGTGACAAGGTCGGCAAATTCCGGCTTGTCGCCGCCCTTGCCGCGATCGTTGAATTCGGGTGAATCGCCGCCAAAGCCGGGTTCGGGGTTCTTTTCGGGGATGCGCTTCATTTCTTCGGGGCTGCCGCCGATAAAAGCGGCAGGGGATAGCCCCCGCTCGGCCTGGAAACGCTCGGTCTGACGCATCTGAATTCCCGCCGTGCCCTGTCGCACAACAAGATCGAATTTATCGGCTACTTTATCGGGCATCTCACGCCTGCCGAGATTGGTAACGTGCATTCCTTTCTCTACCCAGTCGGCTTCATAGACCGGCTTCATCGAATCGGTGCAGCTCGAAAGAATGTCCACGCCGTGCACCGCCTCGCGCGCACTATCCACGGCGCGCACCTCGATGTTGAGGAGCTTCGACATTTCTTTGGCGTATTCCTCTCTATGCCCGGCGTTCGGACTGTAAACCTTGCACAACCGAATGTCCCGCACGCACTTGAAAGCCTCAAGAAAGGTGCGGGCCATACCGCCCGAACCCAGCATGCCGACGACGCGTGAGTCTTCCCGGCTGAGATACTTCACGCCGATCCCGGCGCCGCCGCCGACCCGCATATGCTGAAGGATGCCATCGTTTATGAACGCCAGAGGCTCGGCATTGCGGGTAGAAATTAAATAAATGATGCCGCAGTAGGTGCCGGGCTCGCGGCAGTATTTCTCCTCGGTCCAGTTGCCGCTTTCATCCCGTGGCCAGGTGATGATGTCGGACTTCATGCGAATGGCAAAATAGCCGTCGTTGGCGCCTTCCATGGAGCCCCAGCGGTAGTAACCGCCGGGCTGGTCACAAGGCATGTACATGTCAATCCGCGGGCGGTGCATGGCGCCGCCGAAGGGCAGTTTCCTGAAAGCCTCCTCCTGTACGCGGATGCAATCTTCCATCGTCAGGAGTTCGGCGACGTCGTCGTTATTGATGATAAGCATGATCCCTCCCTATGTGTGCGTTTTGTCTCTAATCATTCTTGATGATCTTCTTCAGCAGGGCAACATTTTCCGGCGGCTGTTTTACCGCATCCATTACCATTTTATGAACATCCTCGCCGAGCGCGAGATCAAAATCCAGAAGCATTTTTCCCCCATCTTCTATGAGCCGGTATCAGCTACGGCTTTCCGATAAGCGTCTCTCAATACCTGAAGCCTTCCGGACGGCATATTTGGTGGTGCAGCAGTAAGACGCCCCAAATCCCCTGTATGGGCAATTATTGCCATAAGTTTCTTTCCCTGGGGAGATAGTTTCATATCCATCGCCGAAGGAATATCTATAAGGTCCTTCTGCTTTTTGCCGCCTACCTGCAGGAGTGCCCGCGCTTCCTTAGCTTGCACGAAACTCTTCAAACTTCCCTAGATAGAGCTATCTGCCCATCTATCTCGCCTCGCATCATGACCATCTCCGCCTCTCGGCCGGCGTAGCCTGGTATAGCTTTAATATTAGCGCCGGTAGCGATGGCAATGATCAGCGTTTCCTGATGTGACGCGCTGCCCACACCGGCGGTGGCAAGTTTGAGAGGTTCCTTACTTTCAATAACATTCTTAAAACTTTTATAGGGAGACTTAAAGGAAACCGGAAAAACCCGCGCATCCGAATTTGCCTTTCCTATCCAACTGTATTTGTCAAGATCAAATCTTATTCCGGCCACCCGACAATCTGTGAATAGATCATGCTCGTGTTGAAAGTGCCGATCGTCAGGCCGTTTGGTTTTGCCAGATAGGTTTCGTTGGCCCCGATGATATGGCCTGCGCCCGGTATATTCTTGACGATTACCGTGGAACCAGGCAGGTACTTCTGCATATATTTTCCGATCAGGCGGGCATAAGCGTCATAAGCTCCGCCCGGTTTTGTGGCCACTATGTAGCCGATGACCTTCCCTTTATAGAAATCAATATCCGGATTCGCAGCAGAGGCAATGGTGGCGAAAGAAAAAGTCAAAGTCGTGGCAATGACGGCGACACATGTTTTTATCTTGTTTGTTTTCATTTCTCCCTCCTTCGTCAATCTCTGATATCTTGCAAAAACCACTCCGTGGGAAGCTCTCTTCCCAGGCCGCGCTCCCTGGCAAGTTCATAGACCCTGCCTGCCACGGCATGGAACTGCGCCCCCTGCAGGTTTCCCCTCTCTGAATAGGTGATGTCGCTGTCGGATAGCCTCCCCTTTTTACCTTTTAGGATATCCTTCAGGTAAACCACTTTGTCGGCATCCACGGCCTTGACCACGCCGCCTCCATGTTTGTGCTCCCGCATTACCTTGGCATCGCCTAACATGGGGGTCGTATAGGTAACAAATTCATTGGTAATCTCCTCGCTTCCCAAAGGCGCCGTGGCGTTGCCAAGTCTGAGAAACCTGTCAATTCGCTGAAAGGTCTCCCCGTCCGGCCTTCCCCCCACAGAAATCACATGGGTGCCTTTTTCGATGTGACGGCCCAGAATAACGGGAATACTGGCATCGGTGCAACCGGCAAGGATATCGGCGCCTTTATACACCTCATCGGGAGTGTCGAGCGATATTGTTTCGATGCCGTACTTGTCCTTCATTTCCCGGGCATAGGCATCGCGGTTGGCCTTGGTGGGGCTGTATGCCCTGATTTTCCTGATATTTCTCACCAGCCGGATCGCGTCCATGTTGGAACGAGCCATGCCGCCCGATCCGAACATGCCCACAACTTCCGCCTCCTCCCTGGCCATGTATTTGACGCCCAGACCGCAATCGGCTCCCACCCGCATGTGTTGCAGGTAGCCGTCATTTATTATGGCCAGCGGCTCGCCGTTATCAACCCGGAAGAGAAAGATCAACCCGCAGTATGTCCCCGGCTCCATGCAGTACTTCTCCAGCGTGCGCGTACCCCGGTATTCCGTCTCATAGGCAATATCCGACTTCATGCGGATGGCGAAATGCCCCGCCGCCGAGCCCCCTTCCATGGTGCCCCACCGATAGACCTTTTGGGGGTCAGAGGTGGGAATCTGGATGTCTATGCGTGGACGGCAAACCGCCTCCCCTCGGATCATCTGCGTGTAGGATTTCTCCAGCGCCTCCATCGTGATTCTCATCGTCAGCAGGTTTTTCACATCGTCGTTGTTCAAGAATAAAGCCATCAGTCATTCCCCCGTTCCTATACTTTTATGTATTTGCCGAACTCTTTGACGATATCGTCAGGTTGACTCAGAAGATAATTCAAAACCTTCAAGCACTCTTCCGCCGGCACATACTGGACCCCCATCCCCGCCTTTTTAATGTCCTCCTTCAGTTCCGGGTCTTTCACAACGGCGCCAAAGGCCTCCCGCAGAATTTTCGCCACTTTCAAAGGAGTCCCCGGACTCGCCACGTAAGGTCGGCCGATCAGCTCTACCCCGGAAAACATGGCCAGGATTGTCTTGGCCCGCTTATCCGTTGTGAGGTCTTCATTCGCCGGCAAATGATCAATGCCCGCTTCAGAAACCCGGCCGCGGATCACCGGACGCATCAGCCCCCGCTCGATGAAGGGTTTGAGCGTGCTATATGCAGCCGCCCTTCCATCTACTTCCTTCCGTTCAACGGCCAGTTGAATGTCCGCGCCCGACGTATAGTTGACCAGCTTCACATTCAACCCAAGATACGCATTGAGAAGAAGGGGAAATTGCCCGCCGGTGTCAGTCGGTCCGGTGGCCCCCAGTATGATGGGTGATTTTGCCTTCCGCATGTCATCAAGGGTCTTGTAGGGAAGATCCGTCCGGAGCGCAAGGATTGTGGCTTCAACGGCAGCTGATCCGATCCAGGTATATTTCGGGAGATCAAATCTGACGCCCTCCGCCTTCAGAACCTGGGCAAAAGGAAGCCCGCGATTCAGGGCGCCGATTGTCATGCCGTCCGGCTTGGCAATGTGATACAGGTAATTCGCCGCAATCATACTGCTTGCTCCGGGCATATTCTGGACGATGACCGTAGGTTTCCCGGGGATATGCTTGGGAAGGTGTTTGGCAATCGTTCGAGCAAGGCGATCGTAGCCCCCACCGGGCGCATTCCCAACGATCACGGTAATAATTTTCCCCTCATAATATGGCGCTGCCAGAACAAGATCCCCGGCAGTAAAGCAGAGAAGAAGGGCAAAAAAGATACTTACTGGGGGAAGGATAGGTCTGTTCATTTTTCTCTCCTTTATTTGGTTTCGAGTGGCAATGTTCAGGTAGCTCTCTTCTTCCTCCACAAAGACCCTTATGGCCTGAAATCCTGCAGGAACCATTCCGTGGGAATCTCCTTGCCCATGCCGGATTCTTTTGCTCTTTTGTAAATCATCGCCCCGACTGCAACAAACTGCGTTCCCAGACCGGCGCTCCCCCCCGTTCCGCTGCCGGTAAAGAGGGTAATCTGCTTTTCGTGAACTCTTCCTTCCACTTTCCGGGAGATAATATCACCCAATTGCCGCACCTTTCCTGGATCAAGGTCCCCCTTCTTCAGCGACTTCTGGCTGCTCACCTCATAAGGCAGCCTGTCGCCCATGACCCAGAATGTCGGCTCTGATACCTCTCTCACCGCAATCACTTCCGCTCGCTCCACAATCTTATCGTCGAGTTCCGCTCCCTGAACGGAATTAACATGGCAGCCTTCCGGAACCCAATCCCCATCGAGGCCAGGAGTTTGGGAGTTGGTTGCCAGAGCCAGGATATCCGCGTCCTCTACTGCCTCCCTGGACGAGGCGACCGCTCTGAGTTTTATTCCCAGTTTGCCTGACCATTCCTCGGCAAACGATTTTCTATGATTTTCCTGAACGCTATAAACTGCAATTTCCTCGATCCCGGAGAATGTTTCGTGAAGCCCCATTACCTGCGCGCCGGCCTGCCATCCGGTTCCTATCAGACCGACACGACGAATCTCCTTTTTTGCAAGAAACTTCGCCGCCACCGCACTGGTCGCACCTACCCGAATTCTCTGCAAATATCCATCCGGCATAATCGCCAGGGGCTCCAAACTCTCCAAGCTGAACAGGATCAGCAGTCCCATGTACTTGTCTCCCGGCGCCACCGGCAATTTCTCCCGTCTTCTCTTTCCTTCCACATAGCGTTCACTGAGCATATCGGAGCTGATTCTTAAACCGTGCATCCCAAAACGGGGCAAGGCCCCATCCATAGATTTGAACATGTAAAATCGTTCTTCGTTTGGCTCACCTTGCATCGGCACATAGGTGTGGGACCGTGGACGATTCACGCCCTTTCCCATGGAAAGATCGTAGAAAGCCGCCTCCATGGCTTCGACGCAATCTTTCATCTTTAATACCTGCTGAATCTCATCGTTACTTAAAATCAACATCGCGCCGCCTCCTGAGATATTTGTTCGAGTTTCCTTTCACGTGAGACCGTAGAGAAGGGAGCATCCAATTGCGGATGCTTGCATATGAATTCTTTCCAAGCGCTATCAACTTTGAAAATTAAAGTCAATGTGGAAAATGCTTGCCCACAAGACCATTATTATTGTAAAAAGTGGCAAGAACCTATAAAAACCAGAGGTGCGACGTCATGGAGCAAGAGCAAAAGAAAGTCAGCAGTAATCAGAGAAGAAGCGGCAAGTATTTTCCTTCGGCTCCGGAAATCAAAGAGGCGCTGCCCGGCTTATTCGCTGTTGTCCTGCCCATAACCGTTGCCGCAGAAATACTCTGGTATTTGGAGATCCACTTCCAGAATACTTTTTTTGTGGATATCTTTATAGCCGCCGTACTTGCTCTTATCGTGGCAAATTTCGTGGTAATTCCTCAGGGTCTGAAAGCGGGAACCGCCTTTGCACAAAGGTGGTTCCTGCGCCTGGGGATAATTGTCTACGGACTGAAATTCAATTACCGTTACCTCAGCACTTCCGGATGGGAAAATCTCGTCATCGTCGTTGTGGCCGTCATTTCCGCTATAGCAGCAGCCTTGGCGGGGGGAAAACTCTTCGGGCTCGATGAAAAAACCTCCGCTCTCCTGGGAAGCGGGACAGCAATATGCGGCATTACCGCCATTATGGCTACGGCGCCGTCCATCAAAGCGAGGGAAGAGAGTACTGCCATCGCCATCGCCGGGGTGCTCTTCTGGGGAACGCTCGCCCTCTTTGCCTACCCGCTGGTCGCGGCAGCCATTGGCATGCCCGCCGCGGTCTACGGGGCCTGGTGTGGCGGCGCCATTCACGATCTGCCGCAGATTATTGCTGCCGCCAGACAGGGCGGCGGCAATGAGGCGCTCCAGTCCGCTCTTATGGTAAAAATGATCCGTATCGGCTTTATCGTGGTGGTAGTCCTCGGAATGAACGCACTGTTCACCATCAAGGAACAAAAAGAAGCAAGAAGCGATGCAAAAAACCTGTTCATGACCGCTTTACAGTCACTTCCCGGCTTCGTGATTTCCTTTTTTGTCGTCGTTTTAACGAATACACTGGTCAACATCCCGGAAAGCATCAAGGGACCGCTGGCCACCTATCCGGCAGCGAAGGTCCCCTTTACCCTTGCCAGTCTCCTTCTAACCATGGCCATTATCGGCATCTGCTGCAATTGCACGGCTCAAACCATCAAGTCCGCGGGCATGAAGGCATTGGGCGTAGGATTTATTGCTTTCTTTGTCCAATCAGCGCTCGTGCTGTGGCTTTCCTATGCCTTTTTGGGCTGAGAACAGCAGATATATTGCTGCCCCGGTTGGGTTCCAGGACAATAAGCTCTACCTCCAGCGCCGCCTCTAAGGGGGCCTTTGCAGGCGCACGGAACGCCGCTCAAAGAGGAAAATTTACCTCGGCGGACAATATTTCTTCCATACGGCCCTTGGCTTGCGTTGCAAAGTGGAGACAGTATCGCAGGGAGAGATAAAGAAAATTGTAGGCGCGGAAAAACGAATCAAATACCAAAGGCTTTTGGATCTGAGAAAATAACAAAATAAGGAGGAGGCAATGAGAAAAATATTTATCGTGAATTTAGTGATTTCCGTATATATCGCGCTATCCATGAATTTTGCTTTCACCACGCAGGCTTCCGCCCTGGATTATCCCGCCAAAACGGTCCAAATCATTGTTCCCTATCCCCCCGGCGGCTCCAGCGATATCACTGCAAGAATTTTAAGCGTAAAACTGGCATCCATTCTGGGACAGTCGGTGATTGTGGAAAACAAACCGGGAGGGGGAGGCGCCGTTGGAATAAAAACTGCGTCAATAGCCAAACCTGACGGATATACTATCATGACGTCTCCCCCGGGATTAGTTATGATCCCCATTCTTCAGCCGGGAATAGGCTTCAAACTTGACGATTTTATCCCTCTTTGCGTGGCCGTATCCGCACCCAGCGTCGTTGCCGTGAAGGCCGACACCCCCTGGAAAACCTTAGGGGATCTCGTCAAAGAAGCCCAGAAGTCCCCCGGAAAGCTTACGTACAGCTCTGCCGGCCCGGGAACGACCCCTCACTTTGCCGGAGAACTTTTTAAGCTCAGAACGGGTACGGATATCATTCATGTACCCATGGGGGGCGAGGCGCCGGCCGTAGTCGGGACGCTGGGAGGCCATGTGAGCATGACCTTCGCCAATCTGGGAGGGGTAAACGCCCAACTGAAAGCGGGAACGTTAAGGGCCTTAGCGCTGATGTACCATAAGAAAATAACGGATTTCCCGAATGTCCCTACCACCAAGGAACTGGGATATGCCGGACTGACAACTTCAGCGTGGCACGGCTATTTCCTCCCCGCCAAAACCCCAAAAGAGATCGTGGAGAAGTTGGCGCGGGCCTTTGATACCGCCCTTAAAGATAAAGAGGTAATCAGCAAGATCGAAAAGGCGGGGATGCTGGCGGAGGGTCTGATCCTGGAAGAGGCCGGCAATTTTTTCCAGGATGAAAATAAGAAGTGGAGCGAAGTGGCAAAGACCGCTAAAATGGTAGAGAAGGAAGGGAAATAGGAGTTTTTCGAGCGCATTCGGCCGATCAACCTGAATAAAATATAGTCTCACGATGTCACTCAAGGAACACTTAGGAATTCCTGGGGCCTTTGGAGCGGAGGACCTCTTTGTGGGGGGCGGTTTTCGCCACCTCTTCAAGCCCTCCCGTTCCGAAGCGGTTCACCTTGAGGCCGCCCGGCATACGGGGAAAATCCGCAAGAAGGAGGAGCTCGTCGGGAAGCTTAT
>CAZTLA010000125.1:0-8732 GCA_964614365.1 uncultured Syntrophales bacterium
GCTTCCGTCATACGCGCAACGATATAGGGCTGAGATATGGTCTGTCGTTCATCTATGGGCAGGGGGTTGTCGTTGTACGCCTGCTCGGCAAGACCAGCATCCACAAAATAATGCCTCGGTATCTTCTCCATTGCCGCCAGCACGCGCGGATCTGAAATGCCCCGTGCCCGGATTTGGGAATCCACCATTTTCATTCTAATTTTCTTATATCTATCCACTTTTTTCCCTGCCTGCCGAAAGATAAGGTAGTTTTATCATGCAGCACCCTCATTTTCAACACAAAAGGCCGCTGGAACAGTCAAGGGCGTGAAGTTTCTCCTTTACAGCGCAGTGATATTTCGTTAAACAAATCCCCTACGCCGAATGGAAGCGGGTTCCGCGGAGCCGGTTTCAATACGCAGCCCCGAGGTTGAATGCCGATCATTGAGGGAAACGGGGTCCGGATTGAGAAAACGCATGGGATGCTGGATTACGGGGACGGCGCCGTCGTGCATGGGGGGGAATGACGATGGAACGAAAAGTAAATGCGGCAGTACTGGCCCTGGTACAGGGAGATATCACCACGGAATCGACCGATGCGATCGTGAACGCCGCCAATTCCGGTCTACGGGGAGGAGGAGGCGTGGACGGGGCCATTCACCGGGCCGGTGGTCCGGCTATTCTGGAGGAGTGCCGGAAAATCGGAAGTTGCCCACCCGGCCGGGCGGTAATCACCACGGGCGGCAATCTCAAAGCCAGATACGTAATTCATGCCGTCGGACCCATATATCAGGGCGGGGAGAAAGGTGAGGCAGCCCTGCTGGAAAGCGCCTACCGGGAGAGTTTGAAACTGGCCTCGGCAAACCACCTAAAAAGCATAGCCTTCCCGGCAATCAGCGCCGGGGCCTATGGTTATCCCCTGAGGGATGCAGCCCGCATTGCCCTGGGCACGACGTGCGATTATCTCAGGGAACAGGACGATATCGAACTGGTACGCTTCGTTCTTTTTGATCGCGCCACATATGACGCTTTTGCAGAGGTATTGGAGACAATCTGTCCGCAAAGTTAACGCTTTCTGCAAGACAGGCGGGCCTCAAGGGATGAGCCCCGGATCAGCGCTCCGGCAGGAACTTATTTCTTAACGCCTTTATGTCCTTTGATCCGGTAAACCACAGGGCAATCTTCAACTGCTCTTGCAGTTTCTTTACTTCTACCCGAACCCGCACCGCCGACTCGGAAGCCCACTTCAAAAACGGAAGCCCCATGGATACGATATCGGCCCCCATGGCCAAGGCCTTCGCCATATCAATTCCCGTTCTTATTCCCCCCGAGGCAATCAGGCAGCGTTCCTCGTCAAGATGTTTTCCGGCGGCGGTGATTGCCTCCGTTGTTTTTATCCCCAGTGTTTCATAGAGTCCGTACTCGGCGCCGGAAATAAGACATTCGATCTTCGCCCAGTTGGTCCCGCCGAGGCCGGCTACGTCCACGCCCCGCACCTTATTTCTGCCTACCCAGGAAAGCAGTTTCTCGGAAAGGCCGAAGCCCACTTCTTTCAAGAAAACGGGATAGGGAAAGTCCTCCAGCATTTCCTCCAGTTCCGTTAAAATGCCGGTAAAATCTTTTTCACCCTTGTCCTGAAGAACCTCCTGAAGGGGATTTACGTAGAGGATTATTCCATCTGCCCCGATGGATTCCACGGCCCGCATCAAGTAGTCTTTCCCTTTTCTTACATGGACGATGCCCAGATTCGACAGGAGGGGAATGCTCGGTGCGGAATTTCTCACGAGAAACGAGTCGGCGGAAACCGCCCCGTCGAGCATGAGCTTCTGCGATCCCACGGCCATGCCTATATTCAGGGCTTCGGCAGCCTCGGCGAGCGTATCATTAATCCGCTGGGAAAGCCTGCCGCCGCCCGTAAGGGGAGAAATGACCAGCGGCATCGCTATCTTTTTGCCCAGGAATTCGGTTTCCGTCTGTATCTCCGCAAAGGAAAAATTGGGGAAATCGCTTACAAGCCGTATCGCCTCAAATCCCGATGTGACGGATGTTTCCACATCGTAGCGGAGGCAAGCGTTGATATGAACGTCTTTATTATTTCCCGCTTCGTCCTTTGCCGCCGACAATTTCAAACAAGGGAATCCTTCTTTATCTTCACCACACCGGCCAGGTGTGAATCCGTTATCGTTCCGGCTGCATTTCTTTTTCCCCATACAACGACTCAATTCCCTCAGGCGCGGGCCCCTTCACTTTTTTTTCGTTCTTGCAGCCTTGACCGGCGCTTTCACCCCCCAGCGGGAAAAAAGTTTGGCATCAATCGCGAAAAGGTCAAGCGCCTTGCCGACGGTCTGATTGATACTGTCATCAACGGTTTTCGGCATATGGTAAAAAGCGGGCACGGGGGGCATAATCACCCCTCCCATCCGCGTTACCCTCATCATAAGCTCAAGGTGCCCTTCATGCAACGGGGTCTCACGTACTATCAACAGCAGCCTTCTTCTTTCCTTCAGTGTCACGTCTGCCGCTCTCACAAGCAGATTTTCATTGTAGGAATTCGCAATCGCGGAAAGCGTCTTTATGGAGCAGGGAGCGACGATCATGCCGTCCACATGGAAAGAACCGCTGGATATGGATTCACTGATATCCTTGAAATCATAGCTGCATGATGCCATGCCCTGAAGATCTTTTATGCTGTACTCGGTTTCTATTTCAAGATTCCTGACGGCGGACGGGCTGATTACCAGATGAGTTTCCACACCCAATCGAGACAGTACTTCCAACGTTCTGACTCCATATACGACACCTGATGCTCCGGTTATGCCGATGACGATTTTTTTCATCTTCCCTCTCCTGCTGTTCCTGAAGAATTTGCCGTATCAACACGAGTTTTCTCGGCAGTGTAAACCAAGGTAACGCGGGGAGACTATCAAAGGGACGGGCATAAAGCAATCCTAAAAGTTTGGACATAATTTCGAGAAGCATTTCGAGAAGAACTTGACAAGATACGTGTTGATGTTTATTAATAGCCTGAAGTAAAGGCATCTCGCATTCAAGACATAACCACGTCCGAACAGTACATTCATCCGATAAAGAGAAAGGAGGCGTTTACATGTATTTCGTTACCGTTTCTGAAATGATTGGAAGCAACGGAGAGATAATCGCACGGGAAGCAGCAAAAAGGATAAACTATCCATTCTTTGCCAAGGAGGAACTGTTTAAAGCCGCAGACGAGATGGGGTATCTTTCCGACGTTACGCATCTGGAGATGAAAAGCCCTCACCTGCTCGAGAAATATTTCAGCGATAAACCAAAAATCTATCTCGACCGCTTCCAGTCCGTTATCTACGAAGTTGCCAGGAAAGGCAATGCGATATTTTTTGGAAAAGGCAGCCAGCTCCTTTTGCATTCTTACGACTGCGCCCTTCACGTCCTCATTACCCGGTCCCTGGGAAAACGAGTGGAGATGGTTATGAATGCAAATAAGGTGACCCGTGAAGTTGCCGAGGAGATCATCCGCACATCCGATCATGACAAGGCAGGATTCTTGAAATATGCATTCAACCGCGACTGGCTTGACCCGCATCTGTATGACCTTATCCTCAACACGGACAAATTGAGCGTAGAATCCGCCGTCAAAATGATCGTCGATGCCGCTCAGTCCGACGAAATCAAATCATGCTCGAAAGACAGCGTTGAACAGCTCGGGAAGATGTCCCTGCACCGAAAGATTGAATCCGCGCTCCTCGAAGCGGGTGTTATGAGTTTGCGCATCTTTTTCGTCGTTGACGGTCTCGATTCCGTGCGGTTCTACGGTGTCGTGAATGCAGAGCAGGAAAAGGAAATAATCACCCGGGTGGTGAAAGGGATAAAGGATATTAAGCACATCAAGAATGACCTGACGGTATTCCGGTATTAATGAGCGTAGTATTCCGAGTAAAACGGTGGCCGAGAACGTACCGGGGTTCTCGGCCACCGTTTTTTGGCGCCGCTCCCTCTGCAGCGGACGCCGCCTATTCATGACACATTGAGGATTTCTTCATGCGCAAAACCAAGATCGTCTGTACCATCGGTCCTGCCAGCGCCTCGCCGGAAGTGATTGAAGCACTGATCCGGGGTGGCATGAATGTGGCCCGTCTGAACTTTTCCCATGGAAATCATGGCGATCACGAAGAGAAGATAAGCATCATACGGGCTGCAGCGAGGAAACTGGCGACGACCGTGGGCATTCTCCAGGACCTTGCCGGACCGAAGATCCGGGTAGGCTTTATCCCCGGTTCAGGCGCCCTCCTCGAACCGGGGAGGGAATTCCTCCTTACCAGTCTTCAAATCGAAGGCAGCAATCACCGGGTATCGGTTTCCTACCCCAACCTGCCCGGGGAAGTTACAAAAGGCGACCGACTGCTCCTCGCGGACGGCCTTATGGAACTGGTCGTGGTCGATGCCACCGACACGGAAATAACCTGTCGAGTCATCACCGGCGGAATGCTCACCTCTCACAAGGGAATTAATCTACCGACGGGAACGATACATGCCCCGCCGCTCACGGCAAAAGATCGTGAAGACCTTCTGTTCGGACTGGACCGTGAGGTGGATTACGTCGCCTTGTCATTTGTGAAAACAGCCGACGACATCAGAAGCATCAAAGAGGTCATCGGCAGTAAGGGGAAAGAGACGCCGGTCATTGCCAAGATCGAAAAGCATGAGGCCCTTGCACACCTGGATGAAATTATTGAAATCTCCGACGGGATCATGGTCGCTCGCGGCGATCTTGGCGTGGAAATACCCCCCGAGAATGTTCCTCTCATTCAGAAAAATATCATACTAAAGGCCAATCATGCGGGAAAGCCGGTAATCACGGCAACCCAAATGCTCCGGTCCATGGTGGACAGTCCACGGCCTTCCCGAGCGGAAGCAGCCGACGTGGCAAACGCCGTGCTTGACGGGACCGATGCCCTCATGCTTTCCGAAGAAACCGCTTCCGGCTCGTATCCCGTGGAAGCCCTTGGTTTTATGGGCCGTATTGCGGCGAATGTGGAGAAGGGGTTCCCCTACGAAGCATTCCTCCGTCTTACACCCCGGAAGGAAATCTCCCCCTCCGTGGCACACGCCTCCTGCGTCCTGGCGGACCATCTGAATGCCGCGGCCATCGTGGCACATACGCGATCAGGACGAACGGCTGAATATATCTCCCGCTTCCGACCCAGACAACCCATCATCGCTTTATCGCCGAACGAAAGAACGCTCAGGAAACTATCGCTCTTCTGGGGATGCCTTCCCCGTCTCACGGCGGAACCGCACAATACGGACGATATGATCGAACACGCCGCCCGATCGGCATTGGCAACGGGAGAAGTGTCGGCAGGCGATACCCTGGTTATCACGCTCGGCCGCCCCGACCCCGTATGGGCAAGCGGAGTTACCAATATGATACGGGTAAAAAAACTATAATTCTTCTTCCCCCTGCGCCCGTGCAACCTGCCAGACCGCTTCCTTCCGGAAATCCGTGATCAGGCCATCTTTCATGTCGAGGACATTCCGCCGGGCAAGTCTGTCCAATGCGTGACGAATCTCCCGCGGTTCCTTGCCCGCGTAACTTGCCATTCGCTCGAGGTGATCGATTCGTTCCCGAAACGGCCATTCCCTGAAGAAGTAAATAATGATCATGAGGTCGAGCCATACTTGTCCGAGTTTCTCCAGGGCATCACTGGTACGTTTGACCCGGTGCGAAAATTCGCGCATCATGAAAAGGGATACCTCGTCGCTTTCCCTCAGGAGATTGCGGAACGTCTCGGCATCGATCACGGCGACGAGGCTGTCTTCCGTAACGAAGGCGGACGCCGTGCGGGGAAGCTCAATCAACGCCGCCATCTCGCCGAGGTACTCTCCCGGCCCCATTTCGGCCAGCACCTTGGTTATTTCACCGGCCCTTTTCTCCACGCGGACGCGGCCTCCCAGCAGGTAATACATTTCCCGCCCCGTATCGCCCTCCCGGAAAATATGAGTGCCGGCGGCAAATTTACGGCCAAACTTACGGAAGAGCCTCTCATTGATTTTAAGACGTCCCGCAGCCTTCTCCACAAAAGCGCCCTTGAGGAGAAGCAGGTCCCTTCGCTCATAAGAGGCCACCAGTTCGGCGCAGAAGAGAAATATCAGGGCTACATAAAAAACCCAAATGATGAGAATGACCACGGTTTCGAGCGAACCAAAAATCACGTTGTAACGGGTATAGTTGGACACATACCAGGTGAAGACATGTTTGGCAACTTCAACCAGGAGCGCAAAAATTGCGCCGCCGGTGAGGGCCGCGGCCAGGCTGACCCGGGTGTTGGGAACGACCTTGTAAACGACGGCGATGAACGAAGTCGTGAGCAGATAGGGAACAACATAAGCGAACAGAAACGCGCGTTCGAAGGAGATAAGAAAACCGGCATCTCCCATCTTCAACGATTGGGCAACCAGAATGTTTGCCCCGTAGGTAATGCCCACGCTGGCAATGCCGATGCCCCATGCCAGAGGGATCATGGACAGCGCCAGCAGTTTAGCCGTGACATAATTCCTGTATGTTCTCGCCCGAAAAATCATGTTCAGGGCCTTTTCGATGGCGCTGAAGATCATGGCGGAAAGCCATAAAAGGCTTATTATTCCCGCCCACCCCAGCACAATCTTCTTTTGCTCGATATGGCCAAGCTGGCTGAGAAATGCGATGGAAAAGTACGGATGAATGCTCTGAAGCGCCTGGAGGAGATTGTTTTGAATGCCGGGGTGTGAACTGAAAACCCGCACCAGCACGATCACCGTGAGAATGAACAGGGGAATAAGGGATAAAATGGCATAGAACGCAATGGCCGCCGCCTGATTGGTGTTGCCGTTGTCTTGGTAATTCTTTACGGTGTCACGGAGGATGTCGTCTGCAGTAGCCATGCCCAGTTGCAGGGAACCGGCATGAACCTGGGCGGAATTTGATTTCCTGAGCGTGACCATCATGGGAGACAGGTATGAGTCATTGCTGTGCAACGCTTTATCATTCGCTCGCTACTCGCGGCAAGCCGCAGGGAACGCGCGCGTCGCCGGATTCAGAGTGCCTGACCTGCAGCCTCGCCGATCTTGCGGCGGATCTCGTTCCCTTCGAATAATTTTTCGACCGCATCGGAGAGTGCATCGTTAATCTGCTCGCCCAGCTTCTCTTCGGAAAAGCGGTAGTGTTCCAGGGATGAACGGCTCTCCGCGGACACCGTGTAGAATACTTTTTTCGTCTTTGCATCAGAAAGCAGAACCGTTAATTTCACCCGGGCCGTGTATTTTTTCAGGGGAATCGAGTCGCGGCACAGGACTTCCAGTTCATTGATTTCCCCGCCCACCAGAATCTCACCCGGTTTTTTCACGATCGCTTCCTGCTTGCCGCTCGTCATTTGCACCGCCGAAAATACCTCATAACCGGCACGAGAAAAATAATCCTTCAGCATGACCGTCACCGCATCGGCGGGTTGCGCGTATTTGGGCACAACGCGCGTCCGGCTGCCGTTATCTTTCACCACAGCGCCGATAATCAATTTGTCATCGATTTGTCTCGAGTCAATGAACGGCGCTACTTCCAGCACAGGCTTTTTTCCGGCTGCCTGTCCTTCGCGTAATTTCGCCGGTTTATACTTAAGATCCACGCTGTAGAGGGTGACCGGTGCACAGGACATGCTCATGCCGGCAGCCAACAGGCAAACAAAAAACCGGCAGGAAAAACGAATTGCGCTACTCATGCTTCACCTCCTCATCGGCCCCCTGCCTTCTGTTGTACCGGTAGCAGCTCCCCTTGAATTGCTTGGCATATTTCTTCATCTCTGCAGCCGCTTCCGTAATTTCACCATAGTGCGAGAAGCCTCCCGAAAGGGTATCATTAACTCCTATAGAAATATTCATGATCGGAAAGACGTCGGCGTTTCCTTTCCGGTCAAAAGACTGGATAGCCCCCTTCTCCCTGTCCGGCGAATCATAAAAAGCGGGGACTATCCGGTCAAAAGCGCCAATGATATCCTGCGCAACCTCTTCCGCAAACTCGGGCGACACAATAAAGACAAAATCGTCCCCCCCCACATGCCCTATGAAACTGCCCTGAGGCTGTTTGCTTTTCACGATGTTCAGAATGAGGCGACCCGTTATCCTGATAACCTCATCGCCACGACCAAAGCCATACCGGTCGTTGAACGGCTTGAAGTAATCAAGGTCCGCATAGGCAAAGGCAAAGGCATCTCCCCTATCGAGTCTTTCCTGTATTTGTCTGTTGATTGAAATATTACCGGGAAGCCGGGTAAGGGGATTGATTTCCACAACCCGTTCGGACCTCATGATACTCAGCGTTACCCTGCCAAGAAGTTCATTTTCCAGGACGTGCTTCCTCGTATAATCATCGACGAAAAACTGATCCCCGGCATCAAAAACCCACTGATCGGGAAGGATGGCAAGAACGGGGATCTGCCGGAACAGCGGGTCATCTTTCAAATTATTAATGACCTCCACGGCAGCCCGGTCTTCCACTCCCACATCGATAACCACGAGGGAGGGAATGGAATTATAGATGTAGTCAAGCACCGACTGGATGTTGCCGAAGGTGACTACGTTGTAGACACTTCCCAGCAGACCCGTGGCAACATTGCTCAGGACAATATCGCGGGATGCAACAACGACGGTCTTTTTCATTGAAGAGACATCTCCTCTGTTTCTTCCAGAGAATTCTCCATTTCTTTCAGTACTTCTTTAATGTCCGC
>CAZTLA010000126.1:0-8685 GCA_964614365.1 uncultured Syntrophales bacterium
GGTTTTTGCTTCCACAAAAACTCTATCACCCTGTGTTATCAGGATCAACGAGGTTCTTCATTTTTTTTGGTGGTGGATCAAGGAACCGTCCCCTTTTCCGTCCTTTTCCCCCTATTTTTGCTGAGACCTCTTTCTTCGCATTCGAACGGTTTCTTACCACTGTTTATCAAGGTCTTCCGGTTTGTATAGATGGTTTCTCTCTTTCCAGAAGGATTTTTTTGATGGATCGTCCCTTTTGATGTTCATGATGTCGCCGTGGGTCAGGCGGTATAATAATGCGATGGGTGTGAGGACTATGGAGAAGATGACAGAAAGAATGATTCTTGTGTTCAGAGCGCTTAGAGCAGCGGCAAACCTCATCCAGGATTCCGCGATGATTCGAGCCGGACGCTTGATGAAGAGTCCGATGAAAAGCAGACCCAGAGCAGCATAACGCAACGCGCTGAAATTGAAGACCTGATCGAAGATCAGGCAAAAGAACGCCAGGACACTGACGGTCTCTATGGCCTGATGTTCCGGATTTTTTTCCTGTGGTCTGGTCATCGGTCGTTTCCTGCCAGTTGACGCCTGTTAAAAGAGCGTATAGATGAACGGCGCTACGGCAGATCCGCCTGTCGAGAAAACGATGAGGATGCCGAAGAGCAGGAACACCAGAATCATCGGCAACAACCACCACTTCTTTCGTTCATTCAGAAATTCCCAGATATCCTTGATCAGTGACACGAAAGCCTCCCTGTTCCTTTATCCTTTTCAGTCGATCCCGGATTCGTACCGCAAGTCTTTTCCCTCGCCCCATACGGGTTGTTCTTTCTTGTCGAAGAGATAATCGCCCATCACCAGGTGGTCCATTTCTGTATGCATGAAACACCGGTAGGCGTCATCTGGTGTGCAAACAATCGGCTCGCCCCGGACATTGAAGCTGGTGTTCACGATAACACCGTAACCCGTTTTTTTCTTGTATCGATTGATGAGCTGCCAGAAACGAGGATTCGTTTCCCGCTGTACCGTATGCAGCCGTGCGGAAAAGTCGATATGGGTAATGGCGGGAATATCCGAGCGAAGGGAATAGAGCTTGTCCTTCCAGGAAAGAGCATGATAGTTTGTCGGCAGGACATTCCTCCGGCTGCGGTGAACGTCCGCTATGAGAAGCATATAGGGCGATGTCCTGTCCATTTCAAAATAGTCTTGTGTTTCTTCCTGGAGGACTGAAGGGGCAAAAGGACGGAACCCTTCACGGCATTTGATCTTGAGGTTCAGTTTTTTTTGCATCTCCGGGTTGCGGGCGTCTGCCAGGATGCTCCTGTTTCCAAGCGCTCTGGGTCCCCACTCCATCCGGCCCTGAAACCACCCGAGAGCCTTTCCTTGTTCAAGAAGGGTGGCCGCATCCTCGCAGAGGTTATCGAAGGAGTCATAATGCCTGTAGGTTGCACCGTAGCTTCTTGCAGCCTGCCGGATATCGTCGTCTGAGAAAGCGGGCCCGAGAAAAGCCCCTTGCATTTCATCTTGTCCGTTATTCACGCGGCGCGGCTTTCCGAAGTAGATGTAATGCGCCGTGTAGGCTGCTCCCAGGGCGCCGCCCGCATCCCCGGCAGCGGGCTGGATCCAGATGTTATCGAAGAGTCCGCTTTTCAGGATTCTGCCGTTTGCAACACAGTTAAGCGCGACGCCACCAGCCAGGCAAAGCCGTCTTGAACCGGTCAATCGTCTTGCTTCGTTGGCCATCTTGAAGACGATTTTTTCTGTAACCCTTTGAATGGCCAGAGCGAGATTGCATTGTTCCATAGAAAGATCGCTTTCCGGTTCGCGGGCCGGAAAGCCGAAGAGGTCCCGCCATTTATCGTCTTTGACCATCCGCAGCCCCGTTGCGTAGTCAAAGACGTCTTGGTTGAGCCAGATCGATCCGTCGTCTCTGATATGCACGATGTCTCTTTCAATCGTCTCTTCGAATTTCTTGACCTGTTTCGAGTCGGGATCTCCGTAAGGCGCGAGCCCCATAAGCTTGTATTCGCCGGAGTTGACCTTGAAACCGAGATAGTGCGTAAAGGCCGAATACAAAAGACCCAGGGAGTGAGGAAAGTGAAGTTCCCGTAAAATGGTGATCCCGTTTCCCTTGCCGTGGCAGATGGAGGCTGTTGCCCACTCTCCCACGCCGTCGATCGTCAGGATCGCGGATTCCTCAAAGGGGGAGGGGAAAAAGGCGCTTGCCGCGTGAGAAAGGTGGTGTTCGGGAAAGAGCAGCTTCATTTTTTCCCTATCAATTGTCTCCATAAGGCTCAGTTCGTCAAGTATCAGCTTTTTCAATAAAACCTTTTCCTTGATCCAAACGGGAATGGCCGCAAGAAAGGATGTCAGGCCTTTCGGAGCAAAGGCATAATATGTCTCAAGAAGACGTTCGAATTTCAGGAACGGCTTATCGTAAAATACTACGACGTCCACGTTATTCAGGGAGACGCCAGCCTCCTGGAGACAGTACCGGATCGCATGGGCCGGAAAACCGGGATCATGCTTTCGCCGGGTAAAACGCTCCTCCTGCGCGGCAGCCAGAATTTCTTCATCCTTGAGAAGGGCCGCCGCTGAATCATGATAAAAGGCTGAAATACCCAGAATCAGCATACCTAACGTCCTGATCAGAAAAGCGGATAGAAACGTTGATCTTTATTAAGACAAATTTCGCCCATGTAATATTGGCAATAAAATATCATATACAATACGGTGCCCTTCTGCAGTCAGATGTCCCTCATTGGGGTAATACCATTTGCCAGGATTTTCCTGATACCGTTCGCGCAAATGTTTAGCCAGATCGATCACGTCAACGTTCATCTCCTCTCTTCTCTCAACAATTTTTCTTCGTAAGTAGTCCTGGAATTGAGCGGAGGGTGAATATGGCTGTTCAACATAGGACCTGCCGGGCATTAAAATAAGACTCAACCTGACTTCTTTTTCAATACACGCGTCACGTATGTGGTCTACAAGAGCAGCAAACAGATTGATGGCATGTGCAAAACGGCCGTCAAATCGGTTAGAAGAATCAGGACCTTTATGCAAATTGAGTTTTAGTAACCGCAACAATTCAATCCGGTTCACCACGCGGGAAATGAAATCGTCTGCCTTAGAATCATCACCTAAAACAACCCTTCTCAAGTCTGTCTTATATTGCTCCACAGGTTTTGGTTCCAGTGGAACCGGCGTGTTTCTGAGTACCAATCCATTAGATACTAATTCGTAATAGGGTTTCCCATGGCCGGCCTGAAGCGGAAAAGGAAGTTCATTATCAAAAAGATCATTGCCGAGATAGACAACCAACAAAATAATATCCGGCGAGAAATGCAATACCCTTTTTTTAATTAACAAGTATTCCTGGTCCGTACTGTATCCCGGTACGCCAAAATTAAGATAAACATTCCCCTGTTGTTCTCGTGCATTAAGGAGATGAATGAACGTCTCATTGTCGTTAACACCAAAGGAGAAAGTAAAGCTGTCACCAACAAAAGCATAACGGAGTCCCGCCTGCCCCTCTTTCGTATTAAAATCATTCCGGAATCCATGTGAATTGGTCGAGTAGCGTACCGCAAAGTCATAATTGGTATGCCGGCCATTCCAGTTAGGAGACAATTTCCAGCCCAAGTATTTATCATAAACAATCATACCGTAGTCAAGACGATCACTGCCCTCGACATGATGCCGCTTAAATCTGATGAGCGTTTCACTTACCACAAGCACAATGAAAAGACTTCCCATGGTCATTATGGTGACAAAGAGAAACCATTTCCTTGTGGACATGATGGTTTTCCTCCTCTACTACTGAATAAAACGGACTTATAGTATACATGAATATTGTTCAAGTAGCATTCAATAATTCTCTGAGAGGTAAATTGCCATTGCTTGACTGCTTGCCTATTGACTGCTTGCCTAAGCAGTTGAGCGTCGATGTTTTAACCATAGAGGCGGCACGTTCATATTGAGAAATTGCTTTTCTTGTGTTATGCATACGTCATGCTGAAAAGTGAATTCCTCTCTGACGCCCCTCATCCTGACCCTCTATTCCCTGAACAACGATTGATCAACCGGAGACAACTCTGGGCCGACTACCGTTTCCGCATGGAAATGGAAAATCTGAAAAACAGGCGGTATGGGAACCGGGGACGTCATCACTGGTATAAATTGCTCTTCCTGATGAAAACCTTTGGACTCATATTACACCTCATAAACCTGCATCAAAAAGGGGCGCGCATCGCAGAAAATATTATACTGAGGGAAATACCCCTGTACTTTTCCAACTTGCCGCACGCCTTTGACGGATTTACCATTCTTCACCTCTCGGACTTACACATAGATGGAATGAAAGGCATAGAAGACCGAATCCTGCGTGTTCTGGAAAACAGGACCGTAGATTTATGCGTATTGACGGGAGATTATCGCACGGAATTGCATGGACTCCACAGCCATATTATCAAAAGTATGGAATATTTGATCGAGCGCATCCACAGCAAACACGGGTTTATCGGCATCTTAGGCAATCATGATGGATGTCACATGCTCAATCCCCTGGAACAAATCGGAATTACCATGTTGGTTAATTCAACCTGTCTTATTCATAAAGGCAATGAGCGAATCCGGATTATCGGCACCGATGATGTGCACTACTATTACACCGATCAGGCACTGCATGCATTGGAGCATGCCGGTGATGAGTTTTCCATTGCCTTGGTTCATTCTCCCGAATTGTATGATGTTGCTGCCGAAATGGGAGTGGAATTGTACCTGTGCGGTCATACTCACGCCGGCCAGATATGTTTGCCGGGCGGGAAAGCAATTATGACCAATCTGAATCGGGGACGAAAGTTCTACCGTGGGTATTGGAATTACCTGGATATGCAGGGAGTAACCCATGCCGGCGTGGGGACTTCGGGAAT
The DNA here is from genome assembly GCA_964614365.1 of uncultured Syntrophales bacterium. Classification (GTDB taxonomy): domain Bacteria; phylum Desulfobacterota; class Syntrophia; order Syntrophales; family JACQWR01; genus JACQWR01. The sequence goes on from CAZTLA010000126.1 coordinate 4,914, forward strand.
TCCGGTACGATTCAATACCCAGGGGGAAGTGTTGATTCATCATTTACGGAGACAGCCCATATCCTGACCACGGAAATTGCCATGCTTTCGGAAATTTGACTTCAAGGAACTCTTCTGGTATGGACACGGCACATTACCGCAACGTAAGGAAAGGTAGCAGATTATGGAACGAACTCTTTCGATCATCAAGCCCGACGGCGTCGCACGCGGCGTTGCCGGAGAAGTTATCAAGCGGCTCGAACAAAACAACCTGAAAATCATCGCCATGAAGATGATCCACATGACCAGGGCGCAGGCGGAAGGGTTCTACGCCGTGCACAAGGAGCGGCCGTTTTTTAAGTCGCTGACGGAGTTCATGTCATCCGGACCCGCCATCACCATGGTCTTGGAGGGGGAAAATGCTATTGCCCGCTACCGTGAGTTAATGGGAGCGACAAATTTCAAGGAGGCGGCAGCGGGAACCATACGCAGGGATTTTGCCACGGACATCGAAAAAAACGTGGTGCACGGGTCCGACGCGCCGGCCACCGCGGCCTTTGAAATCGGATACTTCTTTAATAATCTTGAAATCGTCGGCTGACAACTTCGAGACGCCATCTTCGCGGCTAGGCGGAAGGGACGCGGGCGCGGCAATAATCGCGCAGGTTGTTTACGGCGATGAAAAATTCCCTCATCAAGGCAACCCATACGTAGCGCCCTTTTTCCGTCAGGTAAAAATGCGGCGGCCAGTAACGGATAGCCCCTATCAGGGTGAAGGCAAGGATGTCCGGCCAGAGCACCCCGAAGAGCCCCGGCCCGTACTTTTTTTTCATGTCGGCCACATCCAGCTTCATCCCGAAGAGCTTCATGAGAAAATCGTAGCGCACCTTGTCCCGGAGAGAAAACTCGCGGGAGGCAAGAAGAGGCTTGTGCCCGCTGTTCACCTGATCGATGTACGCGGGAATGTCGAAGGTGTTCGCGTAGCAGGTGCCGTTTATGTATCCGATTGCCCCGCTGCCCAGTCCCGCATACTCATCGTAATCGACGATGTACTCGTCGATGGGGGATTCCTTCCGGGAGAAACACCAGGCCGAAGAAAAGCGGTAGGCGGGAGCAAGCCGCTCCACGATGCGGCAGTATAATTTTTTCTCCGTGCCATAATCCACCCGGCCCAGCTTTTTCACCACCGTCTGCCGCGTTGAATCGGAAACCATCAGGGGATAGTAGGTGATCTGATCCATTCGCAAACCGGTCAGGATATCCATATCCCTGTCCAGCATGCTCATGGTCTGCGAGGGGAAGTTGAATATCATGTCCGCATTGAGGGTGTCAAAATATCCGCGCGCCTGTTCCAACCGACCGACGATAACCGCTCCGCTCCCGTACTTGTCGAAGCGGTCCATGTCCTTCAGGAGGCCGTCATCGAAGCTCTGTATGCCCACGGAAAGGCGGCTCACGCCGCTCGACTTGAGAATTTCCAGGTTCTCCCGGGTGAGATGGTTGGGATTGGTCTCTACGGAGATTTCCCGGATCTGAAAACATTGCCGCGCCAAAGACAGCGTTTCCTGCAGTTCATTGATAAGAATGGTCGGGGTGCCGCCTCCCACGTAAATTCCGCCGAATTCATAACCTTCCTTCCGGTAAAGAACGATCTCCTTGCGGAGGGCGCGAAAGTAAGACCGGCATAGGCTTTCGTCGAAAACCACCCGGTTGAACGAGCAATAGGGACACAACCGCTCGCAGAAGGGAACATGCAGATAGAGGAGGCGCGGCTTCGCGTTATTGCCCGCCCGGACAAGCACCGGACTCTTGCCTTCGAATTTCATGGCCCTGCCGAACATGTGCCGGGCCTTTCTGCTCATGATGGCATCGATCAAGGACATATCTCCTCCGGGAGCGCAACCTAACAGACATGGGTGAATTTAGCAAGCCTGTGCGGCATGTATCGCAACATATTGCGGAAACCATTGAAGAGACCTTTCCGCCGGAAACAAACAATAGACAGGGAAATGAGATTCAGGTAGATTTCCTCATGAAACGTACAAGGCAACTGGACAGACAATTAACAGGAAAATGTCCAAGATTTTTAGATTTTTGTATCGTTACCCTTGGCAAATTCACCTTAAGGAGGGAAATCATAATGGATGAAAACACCTTGCGACTTGAAGTGGCCGCGTGTTGCCGATTCGCGGAATATCTCGACCTCTTTGATTTCAGCGGACATGTAAGCGCCAGGATTCCCGGCACGGATTTTATGCTGATTAATTCCAGAAAGTCAATTCGTTCCAACATCGGGCCGCACGATATCGTAAAGGTCAACGTGAAAGACGACGGTTCCGGGGAAGGAAGCATGGCGCCGTCCGAAGTGCATATCCACACCGTCATCTATCAGCGCCGTCCCGATGTCAATGCGGTGGCCCATCTGCACTCTCCCGCCGTCATTGCCCTGAGTGTTACCGGGAAAAGGTTCGTACCGGTCATTTACCGCGGGTATATGTTCGCGGAAGGAGTGCCTTTGTATGATGACAGCCGAACGGTCAGTTCCGTGAAGGACGGCAAGGCCCTCGCCGAAACGTTGGGACCACGGCAGGCGGTGATCATGCGCGGCCACGGTTCCGTTGTGGTCGCCGACACGGTGAAAGCCCTCTTGTATTATTCCTTAAGCTTGGAACTCAATGCCAAGAATCAACTTGCCGCCTATCAAGCGGGGGTCCCCCCCCTGCCGTTGCGGCAGGAAGAAATAGAAGAAGGTAACCGACATTTTGGTCAAAAATCATTTGAAAAGGCCTGGCAATACTATGTGAACAAGACTGCCCTGAAGTTCTAAATGAAGACAAGGAGCATTGAAAACCACCGTTCCTTGAAATAAGGAAAGGGCGGTGTTATAGTAGGCGAACGAAAATCACCGGGCAGGTTAATGGATATATGTCTGATCAAAAAGTCCTGACGCTCTGGCGTGATGAAGAAATCAACGAGGAAGAAGCTCGTATACTGAGGACACCGTGCAAGGATATTCTCGACCCTCTTTCCCCGGAAGGGAAAAAGCACATCCGATCGCTCATCGATGCATTCCTGGCAAGGGATGATGCATCCGGGCTCGCGGCGCCGCAGATCGGCATCAATCGCAAAATCGTCATCTTTCGCAACAAGGGCTTTGATGACAAAAGCACCTGGACGAAAAGCGAATGTGATTACGACGTGCTGGTTAATCCGCGGATAACGCAAAGCCGGGGAGATAAGGTCACCATGGTGGAAGGCTGTCTCTCCTGCCCCGACATTCAGGTGGAGGTGAGCAGGTTCCCGGAAATAAAGGTCCGGGCACTGGATGCAAGCGGCAGGAAAATAAACAAGCGCTACGCGGACTACCTTGCCCGCGTGGTCCAGCACGAACTGGACCACCTGGAAGGGAAGTTGATCGTTGATTACGAAGGCCCCATCTCCTTCCCGAAAAAGAAGCAAAAATTCTTTGAAAGGATATTCCGGAACAGCGACCGGGACTGACGCCTGACTGCGCCGTTCAAAACCCTATCCTGCCCGGTATTCCCCAAGCAAAGGAAACCCCGCTTCTTGACGGTCAAGGAGCGGGGTTTCATGATTCGACAGGGGTGTTTCCCGCTGGGAAACGGGCCTTCCTCCTACTTCTTCTTTGCCTTGGCTGGCGCTTTCTTCGCGGCCGATTTTTTTGCGGCGGGTTTTTTCGCTGCCACTTTCTTTTTGGTAGCTGAGGTTTTTTTCGCTGCTTCTGCGCTTTTTTTTGTCTTGGTTTTGCCTTTTTTTGTTCACTTTTCCTTGG
>CAZTLA010000127.1:0-8676 GCA_964614365.1 uncultured Syntrophales bacterium
CAAGCACATTCTGCTCGGAGTCACCGGGAGCATCGCGGCGTACAAGGCGGTGGAACTCACCCGAAACCTTGACACGAGGTGGGGAACCACCGATCATCTCCGCCGAGCGATCCCAACCGATCCCCGGAACAAATTGAAACCGGCTTGACCCGGGGCGCGGAGCCGTGGCCAAGGGGTTCCGATGCCTTCCGACAAGGCCCGGCCCGCCTGCGGCTCGGCCGCCGCCCCCTTCGGTTCTTCCCGCCGCACCGACTTCACGAGGATCAGCAGGCCGGGATCGGTGACTCGGCCCTGCCAGATCCCCTGGAAGGCGTCGGACCCACCTTCCCAGCCGGCCAGAAGGATCTTCTGCAGCGGCGATCGCAGGGCCTGTCCAGCCGCTTTGTGGTCGCCGGTCGCGAGGTGGTGTGGCGCTCGCCCATCATGCTCACGCCGTTCCTGTCCGACGGCGCCATCGACGCCGGCCGGCTGGGGGCGTTCATTCACGATTCGTACCACCAGGCAGGCTACGAGCGCAAGGATATAGACAGCGGCGCTGTGATTCTCACCGGCGAGGCCATCAAGCGCAAGAATGCGCGCGCGATTGACGAGTTGTTTGCCGAAGAGGCAGGCAAGTTCGTCTGTGCGACCGCCGGGCACAAGCTGGAGAGCACCCTTGCCGCCCATGGTTCCGGAGCGGTGAAGCTGTCCAGGGACCGCGGCGAGTGCGTGCTGCACATGGACGTGGGCGGCGGCACGACGAAACTGGCGCTGATCGATAGGGGGCGCATCCTGGGGGTGAGCGCCTTTGCCGTGGGCGGGCGGCTGCTCGCCACGGACGAATCGGGAAACTGGGGCCGCGTGGACGATGCCGCACGGATGACGGCGGATGATCTGGGACTCGCAACCGACGCACAAACACTGGCTGATCCCGCTGTGCAGCGGCAAATCGCTCGCCGCCTGGCCGCGGTAGCGGTTGATTACATCCGGGGAGGGCCTCTGGACCGCCTGGGCATGTTGCTGCAACTCACCGAGATGCTTCCGCGCCATGCGACGCCGACCGTGCTCAGTTTCTCCGGCGGTGTGTCCGAGTATCTTTTCGGCCGCGAGGACAGAGATTACGGCGACATCGCTAAAATGCTGGCAGCGGAACTCCGCAGCGCGCTGGACGATCGCGCGGACCTTCAAATGCTGGACCCGGGCCAGGGCATCCGCGCCACCGTGATCGGCGCCTCCCAGTTCACCGTCCAGGTGAGCGGCAAGACCATCTACCTCTCCGATCGCGCTGTGCTCCCGGTGCACAACGTGCCGGTGGTGCACCTGGACATTGATCTGTCCGGCGATATCGATCCGCTTGCCGTTGCCGAGGCCATACAGGCCGGGGTAACGCGCATGGACCTGACGCCGGATTCGCGCATGGCGGTGGCTTTCACCTGGCAAGGCGACCCGGAGTTCCGGCGTCTGGACGCCATGGGAAAGGGGATCGTCAAGGCAGTGGCCCCCAACGGACGGCGGGATGCCCCGCTGTTGCTGATGATCGACGGCGATGTGGGCAGGACCCTGGGGCACCTGTTGCACGGCGAACTGGATCTGCCGGGCAGCCTTGTTTCCGTGGATGGAGTGCAACTGCAGGAACTGGATTTCGTAGACGTGGGCGAACTGATCGATCCGCCCGGCGTGGTGCCGGTGGTGATCAAGTCGCTGCTGTTTTCTTGACAGGCTGTTGAAAATCAAAAATAAAAGGAGATGAAATGACGGAGCAAGACAAGCCCATCTACGGCATTGATGCTTACCTGGAATGGGTGAAAAAGGAAGGACTGCCGGTTACCGAGGACTATGGTGTGGACCTCTTCGCGGTTCCCACCGCCGACTGGGCTCGTTTCGGCTGCAAAGGCGCCGCGGTGCACCTGAAGGGACGCTGCGATTTCAGCAACATGTTCCTCTTCGAGATCGCCCCGGGCGGGTCCACCATCCCGCAAAAGCACCTCTACGAGGATGTCTACTATGTGCTGGAGGGACGCGGCAGCACTCAGGTGGAATTTGCCGATGGGCACAAGCACACCTTCGAGTGGGGACCCAAGAGCCTGTTTGCCGTTCCCTTAAATGCCCGGCATCGGCACTTCAACGGCAGCGGCAAGATGCAGGCACGGCTGGTCAGCACCACCGATATGCCCATGGTGATGAACCTGTTCCACAACGAGAAGTTCGTCTTCGAGAACAACTTCGATTTCCTGGAGCGGGCGGGCAAGGAGGCGTACTACACCGGCGAGGGCGACCTGATCACCGTGCGGCCGGGCAACCACATGTGGGAGACCAACTTCGTTCCGGATTTGGCCGGCATTGAGCTCAAGTCCTGGGGCGACCGCGGCGCAGGCGGGACCAACATCATGTTCGTGCTGGCTGACGGCTCCATGCACGCCCACATCTCCGAGATGCCCGTGGGCACTTACAAGAAGGGACATCGGCACGGTCCGGGTTTCCACGTCATGTGCGTCACCGGTCACGGCTATTCCCTGCTGTGGTTTGAAGGCGAGAAGGAGTTCCTGCGCATCGACTGGAAACACGGCGTCGTGTTTCCGCCGGCAGATCGTCAGTTCCACCAGCACTTCAACACCGGCCAGGAGCCGGCCCGCTACCTGGCAACCGGCGTCGGAGGCCTGCGCTATCCCTTGACCACGAGCAAACGGCGATCCCTGATGGGGCTCAAGCCGGGCGAGAAAGGCGCGGTGTCCACCAGCATGAAAGAAGGCGGCGACCAGGTCGAGTACGAGGATCAGGATCCGCGCATCCATCGCATCTGGCTGGAGGAAATGGAGAAGAACGGCGTGACGCCGAAGATGGAGAAGTTCAACGTGACACAGTAGGGAAGCGGCCCGCCGAAGGCGCGCCGTTTCCCGATGCGGGCAACGGTGCGCAGCAAGAAAAATTTGATTCGCGGTGGACTATCTGGTAAGTTCCCCCATTAACGGAGCAAGGAGGTACATCATGAGAAGATACGCGGTATCGATATTTGCTGTTTTATTTCTCCTGTCACTGTTAATCCATCCCGGCGGTTCGTCGGCAGCGCCCTATTACGCCGGCAAGGTGATAACCATCGTTGTCGGTTATGGCCCCGGCGGCGGGTACGATCGTATCGCCCGTATCCTGGCGAAACATCTTTCCAAGTATATCCCCGGGAATCCCACCATTGTGGTGCAGAATATGCCCGGCGCCGACAGCATGATCACTGCCAATTACGTGTACAACATCGCTAAACCCGACGGGCTGACCATCGGCGCTTTCAACCGGGGTCTCGTCTTCGCCCAGCTTCTGAAGGGGGAGGGGGTAAAGTTCGATCTTATGAAGTTTGCCTGGATAGGTTCGGCGGCCATAGAGAGCACTGTTTTGGTGTTGCGCAAGGATCTTCCCTATAAGACAATTGAAGATGTTGCCAAGGCAACGTCGCCGATCATTCTGGGCAATACGGGCCCCGCCGACAGCAGTGGCCAGTTTCCCCTTTTCCAAAAGGAATTCCTCGGGTATAATTTCAAATCCGTCGCCTACCCTTCCGGGAACGATATCATGCTGGCGATTGAGAGGAAAGAAGTGGACGGTCGGGGGATGACCTATAGTTCGGCAAGAGCTTATATCGACCGGGGGCTGGTGGTGCCGCTGATACGCGGCCGGGTGTCGGAGCCGGGTATCGAGAAATTGCCGATTGACGAAGATCTTGCCAAGAACGCTCGGGCGAAGACGCTGATGGCCATGCGCTCCGCACCTGATAAAATGGGCAGGCCCTATGTGGCCCCTCCCGGGACGCCGCCGGCGACGATAAAAATTTTAACGGAGGCCTTTGCCAAAGTCGCCAAGGACCCGGCTCTTAAGGAAGACGCCGCAAAGAATAAAATGGACGTGGAATATGTGCCTGCTGACGAAGTGCAAAAGGTATTGCAGTATCTCCTCAAGCAGCCACCCGATATCGTGAGTGAGTTTGCCAAGTATGTAAAATTCTAAGATTTGAGATTATGAATAATATCCGTTTGCAAGGGAGGAGAAGAACAATGAAAAAGTCCATTATTGCCGGCATCGTCTGTTTGTTGCTGTTTGTCGTTTGCCTGCCCGGAGAGAGCATGGCGGCGCCTTACTATGAAGGCAGGGTCATCAAGATCGTTGTGGGGTATAAGCCGGGCGGAGGCTATGACCGCATGGCCAGGCTCGTGGCAAAGTATCTGCCCCGGCATATCCCGGGCAAACCGGCCATCATCATCGAAAACATGGAAGGTGCGGCGAGCGTCATTGCCGCCAATTATGTTTACAACATCGCCAAACCGGACGGACTCACCCTTGGCACCTTTAACCGGGCAATCCCCTTTGCCCAGGTCACCAAGCTGCCCGGCGTCAAGTTCGATCTCCTCAAATACGCCTGGTTGGGATCAACGGCCGTCGAAGGCACGGTCTTTGCGGTGCGCAACGATTTGCCCTACAAAACGACGGAGGAACTCCTGAAGGCAAAAACACCTCTCATGATCGGCGCCACCGGTACGACGGATATCAGCGGTCAGTTTCCCACCCTGCTGAAAGAGTACATTGGCCTGAACATGAAGTTGATCACCTATCCTTCGAGCGCCGACATTATGCTTGCGATAGAGCGGAAAGAAGTGGACGGCCGGGCCGGTTCGTACAGTTCGCTGAAACCCTTTATCGACAGGGGGCTGGTGCGCCCCTTCATACGTGGTCGTGTGCCGGAGAAGGGGACGGAGAAACTACCCGTCAATGAAGATCTAACGACCGATAAGAAGGGGAAGGCGGTCATGTTCATGTTCTCCGCCGCGGACCTGATCGGCCGGCCTTTCGTGTGTCCTCCCGGAACGCCGCCGGACGTTATGAAAATTTTATCCGACGGCTTTGCCAAAATGGCCGATGATCCGGAGATGAAGGAAGACGCCCGGAAAGCCTCCATGGAGATCCAGTACACATCGGGGAAAGAGATACTGAAGGGCATCAATTCCGTGTTCAACCAGCCGCCGGAGATCATTGCTGAATTTTCCAGGCACGTGAAGTTTTAGCCATACAACGGCCCGCGGGGAGCGGCCCGATCCGGTCGGGGGGGTGTTATTTCAATTGTTCCAGGAGGAGGTATCCTATGTTCGATGCGTTTATCGGCGGCCTGATGATTTGTCTGCAGGCAAAATCTCTCATGTACATGCTCATCGGCATGACGATCGGCTTCTGGGTCGGCATCCTGCCGGGCCTGGGCGGAGGGGCGACCCTGGCCCTGATGATGCCCTTTATCTATAAAATGACGCCGCAAGAGGCCTTTCCGTTTCTTCTGGGCATGCATTCCGTCGTTCAGACAACGGGCGACATCACCTCCGTCCTCTTCGGGATTCCCGGGGAGGCAACCACCGTGGCGACGATCATTGACGGCTACGCCATGACGAAAAAAGGCGAGGCGGGACGGGCATTAGGGGCCGCCCTGATGAGTTCCTTGATCGGCGCCATATTCGGCGCGATGTTCCTGGCCGTCGCCATCCCCGTCGTCCGGCCCCTCGTGTTGGCCTTCGGTTCCCCGGAGATGCTGATGATCACCCTCCTGGGCATAACCTGCATCGCCACCCTGAGCGGGCAGGGCAAGCGGGGCCTGCTTTTGGGATTGATGACCGGCGGCATCGGTTTTCTGCTCTCCCTCGTGGGACAGGACCGGCAGGCGGGCATCCTCCGGTACACCTTCGGACAGTTGTATCTGTGGAACGGGCTGCCGATGGTTCCCGTCATGGTGGGGCTCTTTGCCATTCCGGAAGTTATAGATATGGCCGTGCAGGGCACATCGATTGCCCGCAACGTTGATCCGAACCTCAAGCTCGGCAGGGGGGTCTGGCAGGGGGTCAAGGATACCTTCACCCACTTCTGGCTCACGGTGCGCTGCAGCCTCGTCGGGTCCCTGATCGGCGTCATGCCCGGCCTGGGCGGAGGGGTTGCCCAGTGGGTCTCCTATGCCCACGCCACGCAGAGCGCCAAGACGGCCGAGGAGCGGGAGGGATTCGGCAAGGGCGACGTCCGCGGCGTTCTGGGACCGGGCGCGGCGAACAACTCCAAGGAAGGCGCCGGCCTGATCCCCACGGTCTCCTTCGGCATTCCGGCGGGAAGCGGCATGGCCATTCTCATGGGGGCCTTCATGCTCCTGGGGATCACCCCCGGTCCCGATATGCTGACGAAGTATCTTCCCCTTACCTATTCGATGGTCTGGACGATCTGCATATCCAATATCATTATCGTTATCGTCAGCCTGCTCTTCATCAACCGCCTCGCCCGTCTGACCTTTATCCGGGGGAGCCTCCTCATCCCCTTTATTCTGCTCCTGGTCCTGATCGGCGGCTATACCGCGAACAACAATATCGGCGATATCGTTGTGGTCGTCGTTGCCGGCTGCCTCGGGTATCTCATGGTGCGCTGCGGCTGGCCCCGCCCCCCCTTCATTCTGGGGTTTATTCTCGGCGACCTCGTGGAGACCTATCTCTATATTTCCGTGACCCGCTATGGCCTTGATTGGATGTACCGTCCGAAGGTGATTATCATATTCATCATCGCGATCTGCGTGGCCCTCTATCCCTTCCTTCAGAAAAAGAATCTGTTGAACAAGGAGGTGCAGGTTTGAAACTCTCCGCGAAACTATTGACCGCAAAAGTATTGATGAGCCTCGGCCTGGTCTTGGTAACGGCCTACATGGTTGTTACCGCCCTGCAGTGGCCGTTCAAAACCGCGCTGTTTCCCATCGTCCTCGGCATCCCGGTGTTCTGCATGGCTCTCGCCGTATTTCTCCTGGAGCTGTTCGGCAAGGATAAGGAAAAGGGCAGCGCTCAGGCCCTGGACTTCCGGCTTTCCGAGCACGAGGACGAGTCCCTCGCGATCAGGCGGACGATCGGGATGTTTCTCTGGATCCTCGGGTGGTTTTTTCTCATCCTGCTGGTGGGGTTCTCGCTCAGCATTCCCATCTTTTTCATTGCCTTTATGCGATTGAAGTACCGGGAGAGTTGGATGCTCACGATCATCCTGACCGCGGTTGCCTGGGCGTTTTTTTACGGCCTGTTCATATGGCTTCTCGACACCCCCTTTGCGGACGGATGGTTGCAGCGGGGATTGACGGCTCTCGGCATCCTGAACTGATCGGAGACCTCTGCGGGAGCGGGTGAATAAGGGCGCCTCGGATAGGAAGTTTGACCCCGTGTCTGCCCCTGATGCCAGGGGCAGACACGGGGATCAACAGGAACCCCGGGTGATTGTTTAACGGCTTCCCGGGAATTTACCTCGCCTCCCCGCGGCGACGCCCCTCACCACACCCGGATAGAGCGGTCATTTAAAATCAAACAAACCTACGCCTTAACGAAGGCAAAATTCCTCAAACACGGAGATGTCCGGGAAAGCGCTATGCGTGGATCCCGCCGGCGAGTCCTTGATATCATCCGGAGCTTCATTATTATACCTCTCGTTGAACATAAATAGTTGATCGGAACCGACCGCGCTCTGTTCCCACGCCTATGATCTCTATTGTATAACAAGGAGGTAATGACCATGTTCCTGAAGAAGATTCTCTTAAAAACCGGAATCCTGAGTATTGCGATAGTGCTTTCCCTTGTTTTGATGCCTTTCTCCGGTGTTATAGGCCAGACCGTGGATCCGGACCTGCAATTCTATGAAGGCAAAACAGTTACGGTTATTGTCGCAACCAAGGCCGGAGGCGGCTATGATGCCTATGCCCGCATGGCGGCCCCGTACTTCAAGAAATATCTTCCGAAGAGCATTGTCATTGTAAAAAATGTGCCCGGAGCAGGCCACATCATCGGCGCGAATGAGATATCCAGGAGTAAGCCCGAAGGCCTGACATTCGGCTGGGCAAATTACAAGGGATTGATATTCAGTCAGCTTGCAAAGGTGGAGGGAATCAAATTTGATCTGAATAAATTCTCCTGGCTGGCAAATGTAGCTTCCGAGCCTCAAGTCTTTATCGTAGGGAAGAAAACTCCCTATAAGTCGGTCACTGACCTGAAGACGGCAAAAAAACCTGTCGTCATGGGCGCTGCAGGCGTGGGGAGCTCATCCTACAATTACTCCCTGATGCTCAGCAAGGTTGTGGGGTTTCCCCTCAATATCATTCCCGGATATGGAGGGTCCGAAGTGGATATGGCAATGATGCGAGGCGAGGTGGAAGGCCAGATCGGCGCCTATGACAACTTGCGACCGATGATTGAAAATGACGAGGCCCGGATTCTCCTGGTTCTCAGCAGAAATAAGGCGCCTCAGTTTCCGGATGTGCCCCTGCTCTCAAGTTTCGTGACGCCGGAGAACCAGGACCTGGCCAATCTGATGTATGCCATGGCCGAACTGGGGCGTCCCATCGCCGCACCGCCGAATATGCCGCCGGGCAGGCTGAAGGCGCTCCGCGGGGCACTGGAAAAGAGTTTTAAAGACCCCGAGCTCCTTGCTATCTCAAAAAAAATGAAGCTGCCTATCACGTACATCCCCGGAGAGGCCACAAGGCAATTATTCGCCAACGCGTTGAAGCAACCGCCTCAGGTAATTAAGATGGTAAAAGAATTATCCGAATCGGAAAAATAGGCATCGGGCAGTCAAGGATGGCGCTGGCGGGGCAAAAGACGGCGCTTTACTATTGTGCGCCCGGCAGGGCGCACACACTTGGAGGTGGAAGTCCTCTACTCGCCC
>CAZTLA010000128.1:0-8653 GCA_964614365.1 uncultured Syntrophales bacterium
CCGAAGTACCCGATATGGTGAAGAAGGCGTTTATCGCGGCGGAAGATAAACGGTTTTATCAGCATCATGGGTTCGACGGAATAGCGATCATGCGGGCCGCGTGGAGAAATTTGACAAAGCGAAAGATCATCACGGGCGCATCTACCATTTCCCAGCAGGTCGTGAGGCTCGTTTATTCATCGGGAGGAGAGAGCAATTTCCCCCTAAAGATGACAGAACTCACAGAGAAAAACCGGAAGGGAAGGAACTATCGCAATAAAATAGAGGAAATCATCCGGAGCGTAAACATGGAAGAGATGTGCTCCAAGGACGCAATCCTGGAGCAATATCTCAATCGTGTTCCCCTGGGAAACAACCTCGTGGGAATCGAGACAGCGGCGCAGGCTTATTTTGGAACTTCCGTGAAAACCCTTTCCGCCTCCGAAACTGCGCTCCTGGCCTCATTGCCCAAGGCGCCGGGATTGCTGAATCCTTACGGGAGCAACTACTTACGGCTCGTTGAGAGACGAAATTGGGTGCTTGCCAGAATGGATGCCCTTGGTTTTATTTCTCACGAAAAATATCTCTTGGCAAAAGACGAAAAGCCGCGCCTCCGGAAGCTCGCCTTCGCATCAGCGGCGCCCCATGTGGTAGACATGCTCCTCAAGCAGGGTATGGTAGGTGGTAGAATAAAGACAACCATCGATCTCGATCTTCAAACACGAGTGCAGGAGATCCTCGCAGCCCATGCTGAACGGCTGAAAGGCCACGGGGCAGACCAGGCAGCGGCCATCGTAATCCATAACCCCACCATGGAAGTGCTTGCCTCGGTCGGTTCCATCGAATATTCGGAGAAGAACAACGGCTTCAACGACGGAGTATTATTGCGACACTCTGCAGGATCAACTCTCAAACCGTTTCTTTACACCCTTGCAATGGAATCGGGAGAAACCGTTACAACACTGCTTGCAGACACGGAACGCAAGTACTGGTCGCGCGAAGGCCAGTACTCGCCCTTTAATTTCGACCGCAAGGAATACGGTCCGGTGACCATGAGGACGGCATTGGGAAGTTCGCTAAACATAGCAGCGGTTAAGATGCTGGAACGGGTGGGTGAAGAAAACTTCTATGACATGCTGACGCGCATGAACATGATCGCCCATCCGGAAAGAGGGCCTGAGCGATACGGCTTGGGTATGGCCATCGGAAACCTGGAAGTAAGTCCGGTGCGGTTGGCGGTGGCCTACGCCATGCTTGCCAACGGCGGCATTTACCGGCAGGAAAAATACCTGCTAAAAAACACCGATCACCCGGGAACATCTGCAAAAAAGAGATACATCTTCCTGCCTCAGACTGCCTATATCGTAACCGACATCCTTTCCGACCCCACGGCCCGTTTACTCACTTTCAACCCGAACGGGATCATGATGAGATTCCCGTTCCGCTTGGCAATCAAGACCGGCACAAGCACCTTCTTCCGCGATCTCTGGACCGTAGGGTATACGCCGGACTACACCGTGGCGGTCTGGGTGGGAAACTTTGACGGATCGCCGACAAAAAACTTGAGTGGCTCCTCGGCGGCGACGCCCCTGTTTTTCGATATTATGACATGGCTCTACCGTCAGTCAGAACCTATATCGTTCAAACAGCCCAAGGGCATCCGGCGCGTAATGGTATGCGGGTATTCCGGCATGAAACCCGCCGAATACTGCACTCACACCATCGAAGAAGTCTATGTCGCCGGAACGGTGCCGCAAGAAACCTGCACCTTCCATACGGCGGGGACGCAGAGGCATGAGCTTGCCGCACCTTACGCGCAATGGCTCTACAAGAAGAACCGTCTTGGTTCTGCGGGTAAGTTCAGGCTTTCAGGGTTCGGCGATGATCTCGACACCGTATTCCATGACCCCTGGGAGGGAGTGCCGACCGAACAGAGAGAACCCGGTGTGCGGTCCAGGACTTTCGTCAATGAAAGGCCAGTCACCGTATCTCCGATACAGGAAGAGCAACAAGAAGACAGCCATTATTCCATAGGCGGTGCACCGGACGAATCCGCAAGTCCCGCTGATTCCTTTGGTGATGGCGAGATTAAAATCATCTATCCCCTTGAGCATGATCGTTTCGTGCTAAACCGGGATAACAGGAACCAAGTGATCAAGCTTCAGGCCGTGGTTGCCCGGTCGGTATCGCACGTGGACTGGTTCGTAAACGGAAAATTGTATAAGCGCACCGGTCCGCCATACCAGACATACTGGCCCATTGTGGAGGGACGATTCCGGGTGACTGCGGTAACGCCTTCGAATGTGGCTGATTCGGTGCAGGTGACGGTGGAGTAATTCCAACGGCAGCATTTAGCGCCGAGGGCGCCACCGTTCTTACCACACACCATGTAGAATTCTGCGGAATCATCGGGTGAAATTATGAAACTCTATCCGACACTGAGCAAGGACAGGTCGACGCATTGATGAATGACATCCAAATCCGAAAAACGTTGATAGAAACACGAAGTCAGTCTCTACTCTTTCCAATCAGAAACGCAAGTTCAAATTGAAGTCGCTCCGGAAAATCGGCCTTGACAGAAGGAGGCGTGCATCCTATATTTGCGGCGTCAGATATGGGTGCGTGCAGGAAGGCATGTACCCACACATTTCAGGAAGGAAACAAGCGATGCCCATTTATGAATTTGTCTGCAAGAAATGCGGACATGCCTTTGAGGTTTTATACCGCGCAAGCGACGGAACGTCAAAGCCATGCTGCCCCGTTTGCCGATCGAAGAAAACGGAAAAACAAATGTCCATCTTCGGCGGGAAGTTCGGCAGCGCCTCCGCAGGAGGCGGCAAGTCATGCAGCGCCACATCCTGCCCGCCGTCCTGATCCTGCTGAGTTTGCGCGGCAGGTTGCCGTGCCGGGAAAGGGACGCTCGTTCAAACCTCATACTCACAGGTGCATACCATGAACATACTGATTTTCGGGCCCAACGGAAGCGGCAAGGGCACGCAGGGTGCAATCGTACAGAAGAAATTCGGCGTACCCCACATCGAAACAGGAGTTATTTTCCGGGACAATATATCCCGGGGAACGGAATTGGGCAATAAGGCAAAGGCCTCTCTCGATAACGGCGAACTGGTCCCCGACGAAATCACCATTCCCATGATCCTCGACCGCATCAAAGCGGGCGACTGTTACAACGGGTGGCTGCTCGACGGCTTTCCCCGCAACCTGTCGCAGGGCAAGGCGCTCTGGGATGCCCTGAAAAAGGAAAAGATCAAGCTGGATTACGTCATTGAAATCGTGCTGGACCGAAAAACGGCAAAAAAACGGATCATGGGACGGAGGCTCTGCGCCGTGGACAATAACCACCCCAACAACATTTACATCGACGCCATCAAGCCGGCAGAGAAGAATGGAACGATGATCTGCCGCGTCTGCGGGAGCGACAAGCTGACAACCCGCGCGGACGACCAGGATGAGGCCGCCATTGACAAGAGGCACGGCATTTACTACAACTCCGAAACAGGAACGATGGCTGCCGTAAACTTCTTCAGGGACAAGGCGCGGGTCATCGAGGTAAGCGGTCTCCCCGGTGTCAACGAGGTAACTGAAGATCTCCTCAAGAAACTCAAGTAACACCGGCTCGTTTCCGGCACAAAAGCCTTCCCTCAATATGCGGAGGGCTTTTTTTATAAAACAGGAAGAGATAATTTTTTCATGGATAATATCCGCAATTTCAGTATTATCGCACATATCGACCACGGCAAATCGACGCTTGCCGACCGCCTGATTCAGTTTACGGGCGTATCCAACGAGCGCACCTTCAAGGATCAGATCCTCGATAACATGGACATCGAGCGCGAGCGCGGCATCACCATCAAGAGCCAGGCCGTTGCCCTGCCCTACCGCGCCCGCGACGGCAAAGACTACACGCTCAATTTGATCGACACGCCGGGGCACGTGGACTTCTCCTACGAGGTCTCCCGCTCCCTGGCATCCTGCGAGGGCGTTTTGCTTCTCATCGACGCCGCCCAGGGAGTGCAGGCGCAAACCCTTGCCAACCTCTACCTCGCCATGGAGCACTCCCTTGAAGTCATCCCCGTGATCAATAAGATTGACCTTCCTTCCGCCGACGTGGAACGGGTGCTGGAACAGATCGACACGGAGCTGGGACTCGACCCGGACAGCCATCTCAAGTGTTCCGCCAAGGAAGGCACGGGGATCGAAGACATCCTGGAAGCAATCATCGAACGCATCCCGCCCCCAAAGGGAAGCGCGTCCGCGCCGCTTGCCGCCCTCATATTCGACGCCCACTACGATTCCTACCGGGGCACGGTCATCCACTGCCGCGTGTTCAACGGCACGGTGAAAGGCGGCGATATCATCCGCCTGATGTACAACAAGGCCACCTACAAGGTGGAAGAGGTGGGGCACTTCCTGCTCACGCGGCAAAAGCGGGACAGTATTTCCGCCGGCGAAGTAGGTTACCTCATTGCCGGGGTCAAGACCGTATCGGACGTCCGTACGGGCGACACGATCACCCTCGACAACCGTCCCTGCGAGGCTCCCCTGCCCGGATTCAAAGAGATAAAGCCCGTCGTCTTCGCCTCCATTTATCCCATTGCCTCCGACGATTACGAAGATCTGGCCGACTCGCTGGAAAAATACACGTTGAACGATGCCTCCTTTGTCTATGAGAAGGATTCTTCGGCAGCCCTGGGACAGGGCTTCCGTTGCGGATTCCTGGGCCTTCTCCACCTGGAGATCGTCCAGGAACGGCTGGAGCGGGAATACGACCTCTCTATCATCCTGTCCGTGCCCAGCGTCCGTTACCGTTTCACGCTGAAGGACGGCAAGATCGTGGAAGTGGACAACCCAACCCACTACCCCGACCCCTCCTCCATTCAGGAATCGGACGAGCCTTACATCCGGGCCGCCATGATGCTGCCCGAACGCTACCTGGGCGCCGTCATGAAGCTCTGCATGGAAAAACGCGGCACAAACTCAACGCTCAACTATCCTGCGCCGGGGCGTGCGGAGTTGGCCTACGAAATGCCTCTTGCCGAAGTTATCTACGACTTCTACGACCGTTTCAAGTCCGTAACCCAGGGCTATGGCTCTTTTGACTACGACCTGATCGATTACCGGCCGAGCAACCTCGCCCTGCTCGACATCCTGGTAAACGGCGAAAAGGTGGATGCCCTTTCCCAGATCGTGCACCGCGAACGCGCCCGTGCGCGCGGCCTGCAGGCCTGCGAACGCCTCAAGGAAGAAATCCCCCGGCAGATGTTCAAAATCGCGATCCAGGCGGCACTCGGCGGCGAGATCATCGCCCGCACCACGGTGAACGCCTTCCGGAAGGACGTTATCGCCAAGTGCTACGGCGGCGACATCAGCAGAAAACGGAAGCTCCTGGAAAAACAGAAAAAGGGCAAGAAACGCATGAAGATGATCGGGTCGGTGAGCATTCCGCAGAGCGCCTTCCTCGCCGTCCTCAAATCCGATGGGGATTAACAGAGACGGAAGGCATTAAACATGACCGAGCGGGCCGGCCTCTACGTCCATATACCCTTTTGCAGCGGCAAATGCGGCTACTGCAACTTCTACTCGGTTCCTTCCACCGCCGATATTCCCTTATTTCTTGATGCCCTCGCCGCGGAAGCAAAGATGTACGCGCGCACCTTCAGCCGCTTTGACACCCTCTACTTCGGCGGCGGCACGCCATCCCTCCTCGCCCCCATAGACCTGGCAAGGATCATCACGGAGTTGGACGAGGCCTTTGCCTTCTCCACGGACAGCGAGGTGACCATGGAGGTAAATCCCGCAGACTGCTCGCTTACGTACCTCCGCGGAGCCCGCCGGATGGGAGTCAATCGCCTCAACATCGGCGTGCAGGCCTTCGACGGGGTTGTTCTGGATTTTCTGGAACGGAGGCACACTCCGGAACAATCGCTCCGCGCAATCGAAACCGCACGCACGGCCGGGTTCGATAACATCGGCGTCGACCTGATATACGGCATCCCGGGTCAGGAAATGGCGTCGTGGCTTGCCGGACTTGACCTGGCCGTTTCCCTCAACGCAGAACATCTCTCCTGCTACCAGCTCACACTGGGGCCCGGCACGCGCCTGGGGAAGCGGCACACGGACGGGGAATTTTCCCTGCCCGACAGCGACCGACAGGCGGAGTTTTTCCTCACCACATCGGAAAGGCTCGAAGCCGCGGGTTACCTCCATTACGAAGTGTCCAACTTCGCCAGGAATGAAAGACTGGTATCAGGGCACAACAGCAAATACTGGGACCATACCCCGTACCTCGGTCTGGGGCCGTCGGCGCATTCGTTCCGGGAAAATCGGCGCTGGTGGAATCACGCCTCTCTTCCCCTTTACCTGAAGGAGATCACGGAGGATAAAACGCCGGTCGCCTCGTCCGAAACGCTGACGGAAGAAGAGCTGAGGCTCGAAGCGTTGTTCCTGGGACTGCGGACAAAGAAGGGCATCCACCTGGCAGATTTCCAGAAACTCCATGGATGCGATCTGCTGCAAGAGAAGGCCGCCATGATATCGGCCCTGGAAAAAGAAGGCCTGGTGGAAATAGAAAACGGCTGTTTGCAACCTACGCGGGCCGGGCTTGCCGTCGCCGATAGTCTGGCACTGATCTAAGGGGGGGATATATGAAGTCATACCGGAAGGAACTATTTTTCAACCTGCCGACAAGGCGGGGGTTCGTAAACATTACGCCGCAGGTGGAGGCATGCCTGCGGGAAAGCGGCATCGAGGAAGGCCTCGTGCTCGTGAATGCCATGCACATCACTGCCTCGGTCTTCATCAATGACGATGAATCCGGGCTCCACCAGGACTATGAAGAGTGGCTCGAAGGGCTTGCTCCCCACGGACCCATCTCCCGCTATCGCCACAACCGCACCGGTGAGGAAAACGGCGACGCCCATCTCAAGCGTCAGATCATGGGCAGGGAAGTCATGGTGGCAATCACGAAGGCCAAGCTCGATTTCGGCCCCTGGGAACAAATCTTCTACGGGGAATTTGACGGCAGGCGAAAGAAACGGGTTTTGGTGAAAATCATTGGAGAATAGAATTACCGATTTTTCAGTCGATCTTCAACGTTAAGCCCTTTTATCATTTCGAGACAGCTCGTCCCGGACCGCCATGCCGAGGGTTTTCAGCAGATAAGGTTTCTTCACATAGGCTCCGGCACCCAACCGATGAGCCCTCTCGACGCGGTCTGTTTCTGAAAAACCACTGACGATAATGGCTTTCTGCTTCGGGTTCACTTCAAGAACCCGCTGATAAGTCTCCAGGCCGTCGATCCCCGGTTCCATAATCATATCCAGCACGAGAAGATCAACCGGATTGTTCTTCAGGTATGCCAGCGCTTCCTCGCCGCTGGAAACCGCATGAGCCTTATAACCGAGCATTGTCAGCATGCTGACGGCCACTTCCTGTTGTTCAATGATGTCATCCACTACCAGAATCGTTTCTCCCCGGCCGCTATAATCCTCTAAAGCCACTTTCTCGTGATCACCGGTTAACGATTCCCTCGTAATCGGAAAGTAGATGCTAAAGGCGCTGCCCTTCCCATCCTCGCTTTGCACGTCAATATATCCGGCATGATCCTTCACGGTTCCCCAGACAACCGCCAGACCAAGCCCCGTACCGCTTTTCCCCATTACCTTTTTCGTGAAGAACGGTTCGAATATTTTGTCGAGATCCTCGGGTGCAATGCCGTTT
Organism: uncultured Syntrophales bacterium; assembly: GCA_964614365.1. Lineage (GTDB taxonomy): Bacteria > Desulfobacterota > Syntrophia > Syntrophales > JACQWR01 > JACQWR01. The sequence goes on from CAZTLA010000128.1 coordinate 7,717, forward strand.
CCATTGTCGGAGACCGTGAGAACGACGTAATTGCCTTCCTGAATGACATTGTAGCCTTTGATTGCCCTGTCGAGATACCGATTCGCGGTGCCGATCCGCACTTCTCCCCGATCCGGTATGGCTTCTAATGCATTAGAAAGAAGATTCATGACCATTTTGGACAGGTGAAGAGGAGAACCCTTGATGTTCATGATATCCCCGTCGAGGTTGAGGGATATCCGGACGTTGGGATGGCACTGCCTCAGCGTCTCATGTTCGGGCGTTTTTACGTAGTCAAGAATGACATCGTTTAAATTGACAATTTCGAGCCGTGAAATCCCTCTTCTGGCAAGCGTCAGCAGATCATCCACGATGGCCGCAGCCCTCTCCCCGGATTTTTTGATGGTCGTGACCGGTTTCCACAGGGGATGATCTTTGGAAAGCTGCAGTAATAACAGTTCCGGATAACTGACAAGGCCGCTTAATATGTTGTTCAGATCATGGGCGACTCCGCCGGCCAGAAGCCCCAATGCCTCCATTTTTTCCGCTCTTTTCAGGCGTGATTCCAGGTCCTGTCTTTCCCCTTCCGCCTGCTTGTGCGCGGAAATATCGCGATTATACACTACCGCGCCGATAAATTGATGATCCTTATCGTAAATGGCTTTTTCTTTTCTCCAGACGGGAATAATGTTTCCCCCGGCGTTTATGAGCTCGACTTCTCCCTCCCAATAGCCATTCTCCCGGAGAAATGATGCACTATTTACCGAACGCGCCCGGCTGCTTTTCGAAAAATGGTGGGATGAGCGGCTTCCGGTCAGTTGCTCCTGATTGCAGCCCAGGAGTTTCTTCTGGGTATCATTACAATCGATAATATTTCCCAGGGCGTCAAGTACTTCAACGCCGTCCGGCGCCGCTTCAAAGAGAAGCCGGTAGTTATCTATTCTTTCCAAATTCGTAT